>DGOD01000104.1 GCA_002389265.1 Gammaproteobacteria bacterium UBA4475 | reverse complement strand
CGCCGACCTCTACCATGTCAAGGCCGATTGGCCGCACCAAGACACGCGTGGACTCGTCAAAATTAGTGGTAAGTGACTTTGGAATCAACCGCTCGTACGGCACAAATTGGATTGGTGGCGCACAGCCGGCAGGAGTGGGCAGGCCGAAGTTGAAGAGCACGTCTCTGATGCCGCTGACTCGAGGTGAGTCAACGACGGTTCATGAGGCAGATGTCGTTATCGGCTGGGAGGTATTTGGCGGGCGTGTATTGCGTGAGGGCAACTGTAAGCTGACTTGGATCGCTGGCCACAACGGCGGCAGAGCTGCAGTATGAAAAGGCGGCAGACATTCGTGACCAGATTACACAGCTTCAGAATGTGCAGGCGACGCAGAACATAGAGGGTACGAGAGGGGATCTCGATCTCATGGCGGTCTTCACAGAGCATGGCCATGCGTGTGTGCAGGTACTCTTTGTGCGGTCGCCCCTTTACTGTTTCAATGCAGTGACGCGATCGTCCACTCTCCTCGCGCGAGTTTCGGCGCACGTGGACGCAGCAAATCCAGCCAGATCAGACAGCTTATTAACCGCTCGTCTAAGGTTACTTAAACAACGCCGCAGAGATGCACACAAAAAGGGGTCTTCACCTGTTAAAGCTCAATATCGGTTACCTTATTTCAGTGCGTTTTTAATTTTTCTGATAACGCTTGAGACCCAGAGACCGATAGAATGCTGAGCATAAATTGACTGGAAAGCCCATGAGAAAGGACCGCGAATATAGCGATATACCCGGCACTTACGTTTTTGATCCCGAGCACTCGCGACAAGGCTATCACCTCAATATGTTCTGTATGTCGCTGAACAAAGAGGCGAACAGGGAGCAGTTTAGGCGAGACGAGTCGGCTTATTTAGATGTCTTTCCCATGAGCCCAGAGCAACGCGATGCTGTTTTGCAGCGCGATTGGATCGGCCTGCTAAGACTGGGAGGAAACATCTACTACACGTTCAAGCTGGCTATTTTCGATGGCATTAATATGCAGGAGATTGGCGCGCGCATGGAAGGTGTGCCGGATGAGCAGTTCAAAGCCATGATGATTAATGGTGGTCGTGCGATACAGGGTAACCGTTATCAAAAGGAGTGGAATCGCAGTGGCTAAGCTGTTCGCAGGCGTCGGAACTTCTCATGTGCCGGGAATCGGTGCCGCGGTGGATCATAAAAAGACTCAAACAGATTACTGGAAACCGTTATTTGATGGTTATGAGCCGGCCAGAGAGTGGATGCAAAATGAGGCTCCAGACGTAGTCATCATTGTTTACAACGATCATGCCTCGGCGTTTTCTCTGGAACTGATTCCTACATTTGCTATCGGTGTCGCAGAGCGCTTTCAGCCGGCTGATGAAGGCTATGGCCCCCGAAAAGTGCCGGTTGTGGAAGGCCATCCCGAACTGGCGTGGCATCTTGCTGAGTCGCTGATCCTCGATGAGTTCGATATGACGATTGCCAACGAGATGCCCGTTGATCACGGACTTACCGTGCCATTGTCGATCGCCTGTGGTGAGCCCGATATTTGGCCTTGTAAGGTGATTCCGCTCTGCGTAAACGTTATCCAATACCCATCTCCAACAGGAAACCGCTGCTACCAGCTGGGTAAAGCCATTCGTAAAGCGGTGGAGGCATTCCCGGCAGATCTCAAGGTCGCCATTTTTGGCACGGGAGGCATGTCTCACCAACTGCAAGGTGAGCGTGCCGGCTTGGTAAACGCAGATTTTGATATTGCGTTTCTCGATGACCTGACCCGGAACGTAGACCGGCTGGTCCGAATTCCACACGTTGAGTATCTGAGAGAGGCAGGATCAGAGGGGGCCGAATTAGTCATGTGGATGATCATGCGGGGTGCTCTCGATGATGACGCGCGGGAGGTCTATCGCCACTTCCATGTTCCCGCCTCTAACACGGCAGCGGGGCTGATCATTCTGGAGAACCCCTGATGCGGATGGGCGTTTTTGGGTTGGGTGAGGCGGGTAGTCGGATTGCTGCCGATCTTGCCCAATCTTCAATTCAGGTCAGTGCCTATGACCCCGCTGATGTTTGTACGCCTGACGGAGTAGTCAGATGTGATAGCCCGGTAGGAGCTATCCAAGACGCTGCAGTGGTCATAGCGCTGACTGCGGCCACCGACGCCATGGAGGCGCTGGATCAAGCATTTGACGACATCCCCGCAGGCGCGATTTATGCGGATTTTTCGACGGCGTCAGCATCGCTAAAGATCGATTTAGCCGCTCGCGCATTCCAACGTCACATCGCCTTTGTTGATGTTGCACTGCTGGCCGTTGTTCCTGGAAATGGATTGCGGACAACCGCGCTTGCGTCGGGCACTGGTGCCGATCGGTTCGTTGATATCTTCGGTTCTCTTGGTATGCCGGTGGAGTCTCTAGGCGAAAAGCCTGGAGATGCGGCCACACGCAAACTTCTTCGGAGCGTTTTCATGAAAGGTCTGGCAGGAGTCATGATTGAAGCGCTGCAGGCAGCCGATCGTGCAAATCTCTCCTCTTGGCTTTGGAGCAACTTAACGTCAGAGATTGCAAAGGCTGATGAGTCGCTGGTGCACCGACTGGTGAGCGGCACGGGTTCTCATGCAGAGCGACGCCTCCATGAGATGAAGGCTTCGGCGCAGCTTCTACAGGACTTGGGCGTGGAACCTGTGATGACCCGAGGGACCGTCGAAAATCTGCAGCGGGTGCTCGAAGACGGCCTGCCACCTATCCCTGCAGCGGCCTCGTGATCCCCGCTAAGAATCACTTCTGAGGCACCCATGGATCCTGATTGGTTAGTATTCCACCCAGAGCCGTCCATCCCAGAGTTCAAGCTGCCGGCGGGTGCGATTGACGCTCACTGTCATGTATTCGGCCCTGCCGGTGAATTTCCTTTTGCACCTGAACGCAAATACACCCCCTGTGACGCTGGCAAAGACAAGCTCTGGACCTTGCGGGATCATCTTGGCCTCCATCGGAATGTCATTGTTCAGGCCACGTGTCACGGTGCAGACAACCGGGCTCTAGTGGACGCACTGGCGGACTCTAGGGGAAAGGCCCGCGGGGTGGCGACCGTGCGTGCCAGCGTCACCGACGAGGAGCTTAAGCTGCTCGACAATGCGGGTGTGCGGGGTGTGCGCTTCAACTTCGTCAAGCGACTGGTCGATGCCTTACCCTTCGACGATCTGCAACGCATAGCCGAGAGAATTGCGCCTCTTGGCTGGCACATCGTCATTTACTTTGAGGCCGCTGATCTCTCAGAGTATTACGAATTTTTTACGGCGCTTCCCACGACAGTAGTCGTTGATCACATGGGAAGGCCGGATATTACGGCGCCCATCGATGGACCGGATTTTGAGTTATTTCTGCGTTTGCTGAGTGATAACGACAACTTCTGGTCCAAGGTCAGCTGCCCGGAGCGTCTTTCTGGTGTTGGGCCTGAGGGTGGTTACGAGGATGTTGTGCCATTTGCTCGCACCGTGGTGGAGAACTTTTCTGATCGTGTGCTTTGGGGAACAGACTGGCCCCACCCAAACATGAAAACCCACATGCCTGACGACGGAAAGCTGGTGGATTTCGTTCCTAAAATCGCGGTGACGAGGGAGTTGCAGAGGAAGCTTCTTGTCGACAATCCTATGCGCCTTTATTGGCCCGAGGTGTCCGCGTTATAAAGATCTGTCTCGCCGGTGAGGGCGCCTTTGGGAACAAGCACTTGGATGCTCTTGCGTGTATCGACGGTGTTGAAGTGGTGTCTCTCGTCGGTGGCCTGGAAGAAGCGACTCGAAAGGTGGCTGACGAGCGTAACATTCCCCATTGGTCATTGGACTTGGAAGTGGGGCTCGCCCAGCCAGGAGTCGAAGCGGTGATTCTGGCAACACCCACTCCTTTGCATGCCTCACAGGCGATGCAAGCCCTCAGCGCTGGCAAGCATGTCTTGGTAGAGATTCCTATGGCAGACAATTTGAAAGAGGCTGAGGCTCTTGCTGCGCTGCAGCTCGAAACGGGTTTGGTTGCAATGGCGGGCCATGTTCGCCGCTTCAACCCCAGTCACCAATGGATACATGAGCGTATTGCAGGGGGGGAGTTGTCGATTCAGCAGCTAGATGTGCAGACGTATTTCTTTCGTCGCAGTAATCTCAATGCGCTGGGTCAGCCGCGAAGCTGGACCGATCACCTACTTTGGCATCATGCCTGTCACACAGTCGATCTGTTTATGTACCAAACTGGAGAAGAAATTGCGGATTGTTTTGCGGTGCAAGGGCCAATAAATGAAGAGCTCGGTATCGCCATGGATATGGCGATTTTGATGAAGAGCGCTTCGGGTGCGGTTTGCACCCTGTCCTTATCCTTCAATAATGATGGACCGTTGGGTACTGACTTCCGATACATTTGCGATAACGGCACCTACCTCGTTCGTTACGATGATCTCTGTGATGGCAAGGGCAAGCAGATTGATGTGTCCCGGGTCGATGTCTCCATGAATGGTATCGAACTGATCGACCGCGAGTTTTTCTCAGCCATTGAACAAGGGCGTGAGCCAAATGGCAGTATCGGTCAGTGTTTGCCCGCCATGCGCGTGCTGGATCGCATTGAGCGAAAGCTCACCGCTTAAGTTCTTCAGCGACTCGACGAAGTTCCTCAAGAAGTAGCGATGCCGCCGGTGAAGGTTGTGTGTGGGCACGCAGGGTGATGCCGATAGGGCGATAAGTTTCTTCGAGGTCTACGGGCAGAACCTCTAGCAAGCCCGCCTTTCGGTCGTAGAAGATCTGGTGCTCTGATACCAAGGCCACGCGATCGCTATCGAGGAGTAGGCCCCGAACCATCGACTGTGAGCTGGTTTGAACAGCATGTTTGGGCGTTTCCATGTTGTATCCCCGGCATGTCTCGTCGAACAGCAGTCGCGCGGGCGTCTCTGCGGCCGGTA
>DGOD01000264.1 GCA_002389265.1 Gammaproteobacteria bacterium UBA4475 | reverse complement strand
CATCACAACATCACAACATCACCCCCCGATAGCACCACCATCCCCCAAAACATAATCAACACGCAGCAGGCCTTTTGCCTGCGATGTCGGGTCCGTTGCTATGCTGGCGCCACGTTAGCTCAGCATTACGGCGTAGTGTCGTGAAAACATTATGGCTTAATCTTAGTGTCAGGCATTAGGCTGAATGATGTCCCTTGCTTTGCACCAAGGGTTTCAATAGTTTCTGAGTTTATTTCAACCGGTGAGAGGTTTTATGGACGCCAATGCGCTCGACACGCTCGTGAGAGAACGACGTAGTATTCGTGGCTACAAAAAGGAAGCTGTTCCCAAGGAGTTAATCGCTGAGATTATCAATGTCGCCAAAGGTGCGCCGTCATCGATGAACACGCAACCCTGGTTTTTCCATGTTGTCACGGGTGAGCCACTAGAACGAATCCGCGAAGGTAATACGGCGAAGATGTTGTCGGGTGCCAATGTCGATCGAGAAATCAAAATGAATCATGGCTATGAAGGTGCTTATCGCCAGCGTCAGGTTGATATTGCCAAGCAACTCTTTGCAGTGATGGGTATTGCCCGTGAAGACACGGAAAAACGTCAGGACTGGGTGATGCGCGGCTTCCGCCAGTTTGATGCGCCGGTATCGATTGTTATGACCTGTGAGAAAAGCATGGAGCATGACACCATTTGTCACTTTGATTTAGGGGCTGCGGTATACGGTCTGGTATTGGCGGCGTGGACTCGCGGTCTGGGTTCTGTGATCAATGGTCAGGGCATTATGCAATCTTCGGTAGTGCGAGAGCACGCTAAAATTCCAGATGACCAGACCATTATGACTTGCATTGCGATGGGTTGGCCTGACTTTGAGTTCGCTGCCAACGACGTCAAATCGGTCCGTGAAGACAACCAGAACTTTGTGACCTACACCGGCTTTGAGTAACCCGAGATCGCTGGCGCTAACTCACATAGGGTGGGGCTTGCTCAAGGCAACCGAAAGAGACTGGGCGCTAGCCGCCCAATCTCTTCAAGTATAAGTCTTGTTACTTAAGTCTCGTCACCTCAGCCTCCTTATGTGAGGCCAGGGTAAAGCTAGTTCCGTCGTAAAACTTCCTGAGTCATGGCCTTGATCTCGGCGACTACACGTCGATTTTTCTGCCGACCGACGTCACTATCGTTGTCGGCGATGGGTTTGGATTCACCAAACCCAATAGCCGAGATTCGAGCGCTGTCGATATTGAAGGCTTCTGTGAGCAGCTTCGCTATGGTTGCGGCGCGCTGTTCTGATAACCGCAGGTTATAGCTGTCACTGCCGCGGCTGTCGGTGTGACCCTCAAAGGTCACGCGAGTTGTTGGATATTGCTGCATAAAATCGGCAACCTGCTGAAGCTGCTCCTTGTGCTCGGGCCGCGAGTTAGCAGAGTTATAATCAAACTCCACATCGATAACCACGCGAACTTCTTTCTCCAGCGTGCGGTAGCAACCGCTGCTGTCAACGAGTCCCGGTGGCGGTGTATCTGAGCAAGCATCCAATGCATCAATGACGCCGTCGCGGTCACTGTCGGCTGCACAACCAGTGCTGTCGACCACAACGCCACTGGGGGTCGCGGGGCACTGGTCCAGAGCATCGAAGACACCATCATTGTCGCTATCTGGATCCATTAGCACGGATGCTATTGTGGCCACGGGTGCGGCTCGTTTAGCGCTGCCAAAGGTATATTGGTAACCGAGGGTAAAGCTGCTGTCCACTTCCTTGTCATCAAAGGCGCGGAATACTTTCATGTCAGCCCGCAGGGCGGAATTCGCTGAAAGCAGGTATTTCATACCCAGGCCCAGGTTCAATTGCTTGTCGCTACGGCTGATGCCAGCGCTGTCGAAGTTGGCCTTGCCCAGCCCAAAGGAAGCGAAGGGGCGCAGGTCGCCACTGACCGGTAATTGGTAGAGCCCGTCGATGCGCCATTGATCCACATCAACATCGATTTTGGCGGGATCTGTATCCGTGTTGATCCGGGCATAATTGAATTCGACGCCCCATGGATTATCGAAGCGATAGCCGATACCGAGTGAGCCATGTGGGCCATTATTCAAGCTGCGCTCGTCGTCATAATGGGATATGCCGACACCCGGATTGAGGGTAACGCCGCTGACTTCGTCAATTGCGAAACTCAGTGGGCTGATGGTAGCGAGTAGGCTGGTTACCGCAGTGGCTAGAGCGATTCGTAAGGTGTGCATGGCTTGACCCTGCTGATGAATAAGGGCGGCGATATTAGGCTAAGCTTAGAAAATATCAAGGAGCTATATCAGTATTTATTACTTTTTTGGTGGTTGATCTCCGACGTTAATAAGTTGGTTTGAGTCGGGTGGTTGAGTCGGTTGGATGAGTTGTGCGCTTGAGTCAAAAGTCTTTGGCTGCCGAGTTTTTAGCAGCCCCAAAAAAAAGGTAGCGTGAGTTGCCTCACGCTACCTTTTGACGCTTTGCCAGTGTCAGTTGACACCGGCAAAAGTGCTTATTGGGCTAAAATTACAGTCCCAATTTAACGCTCAAGTAAGCCATACGACCGCGGGCGTCATGCTGACGTGGGTCATAGCTGAAGTTAGCCGCATCCCAAACACGGGGTGGCTCTTCGTCTGTTGCATTCAACATGCCCAGCGTGATGCGGGCAGTGGCGTCAGCAATAGCTAACTCGTAGTTGTACTGCAGGTCCCAGGTCACCATGCTGTCGATGTTGTTGCTGTAGCCAGCAGGTGCACCGGCACGAGTCGTTTCGTAAGAGGAGATGTAACGTGCCGCGATGGACGCATTGTGATCGCCATTAGACCAACGGAAAGTGGTGTTAGCCTTAGTTTCTGGCAATGAACGTGCAAAGTTATCATGGTTGAACAGGCCAACCACGTCTCCAGCGACTGGAATCTCATAGCTCAACATGTGAGTTGCTGCCAGCGTCAGGCTCATCTCGCCGAGGTCAGACGCTGGGAAGGCATAGCCTGCTTCTAAGTCTAAGCCATCGGTGTCTACTGAAGCAGCATTAAAGTAGTTAGTTGTGACGCCAATGAGAGTGCCGCCAGTGGTGCGTTTCACGTCTGACTGAGTTGGGTCTTGGATGACCTTACCCTGGGCACTTTCGATAGTGATTACGTTGGTGTAATCCACTTTCCAGTAGTCGACGCTCAGGTGAATACTGTCGGTAGGATCCCAGATAGCACCAACGTTGAAGTTGTTGGATTCTTCAGGCTTCAGGTTCTCGTTAGCGTTCTGCGCAATACGAATGAAAACTGTACCAGCATTGGGAGTTCCATCGACGTTGTAGTCTTGAATACCCTGTAAGCCCACTGAGCTAGCATACAATTGATGCAGTGATGCTTGACGGAATGAGCTGCTGGCTGAGGCGCGGATGACCAGAGTGTCAGCAGCTTCAAAGCGTGCTGAGATTTTTGGATCGAAAGTTGTCTCGTCACCGAGATCTTCATAACGACCAGCAAAACGCAGTTCCAGCGCGTCAGTGGCTTCCCATTGGCCTTCGGCGAATGCAGCCCAGGCTGAGCGTGACTGGTCAACATTGACACCACCACCCAGGAACATCAGGTCAGCGAACTTTGTCAGGTTGCCGCTAGCGTCAAACTCGACTCGGCTGATATCGTTGCGATTAACGGTCAGCGCGTCCCGACGGTATTGTAGGCCGGAAGCGAAGTTGATCACGCCAATTTCACCATCGATAACAAAGTCGAAAGTGGTCAGGTCGGTTTCAGTTTCGGTAATCTGCTCAGCATACACAAAGTCGATCAGTGCTTGACTGTTGTTAGACGGGTCGAACAGATCCCATGACTCATCGCCATTTGGTCCGCCGATGCCAGCAATAGCATCATCAAACTTTGAGGTGCTGGTGTCAGGCTGCGTGCCTTTGCCCTTATAAGTGCTATTAGTCAGCGCAGTGTTGAAGTGGTAGTCGCCGATTTCACCGTCCAGTTCCATAGAGACGCGGAAGTGAGCATTATCCCGTGGTGCTATGGGTGATGCATAGGCGGAGCCCAGCGGGCGACCTAACCAGAGTGCAGGTACCCCAAAAGGGTTGCCGGCAACACCAGCGCCAATAGCGCGTGACGGAGATAGGTAAGACAGCGCTGGGTAGCTCGGTGATTGTGGGTTATCCAGTACTTCAACATTGGCCCACATGACTTCAGCATTGAATTCCAGGTCGTTGCCCAGGTCCTGCTTCAGGTTGAGGTAAGCATGCTTGCGAGTTTCTTCATTGACCACGTTGAAACGTGGGCCGTAGGCAAAACCACAACGCTCGCCGCTGGCTTGTGGAATGATGATGCCGTCGTTGGCAACACAATTCGCATCAGCGACGTTTTCGAATGCTGCGTAATCGCCAGCGTAGGGGCCATCAGCCACAGTCGCGGCGCCAAATAGCAGGAATGAGTTGCCCAGGCCTGAGTTAGCTTGGTCAGTCAATTCAGGACGCTTGGAGCTGCTCAAAGGTGTGCGGTCCATATACTCGGCGGCAAAAACGATGTTAGTCGTGTCGTTAGCCCAGCCATGCAAAAAAGTCAGCTGCGAGTCTTCTTGGCTGTCAGAAGTCGTTGACTGGTAAGTCGCACCAATCTCGGTGCCTTCGAAGTCTTTACGCGTGATGTAGTTAACTACACCGGCGACTGCGTCTGAACCATAGATCGCAGCAGCGCCTTCTTTCAGAACTTCAACGCGTTGCAGTGCAGCAGCAGGAATCATGCTGGTGTCAACGAAGCTTGAACCATCGTTGGCAGTAGCCGCAGCCAATGTGTTACGTCGACCGTTGACCAGAATCAGGGTAGAACCCAGGCCCAGGCCACGCAGGTTGACGTTACTGGTGCCCTGTGTGGCGCCAGAAGTAAATGAGTCAGGTACGTTCTCTGAGCCGCTGTTAACGGTCAGGTTACGAGTGATGTCTGAAATTGACATTGCGCCCATCTCGTCGATGTTGTCTCGTGAGATGACATCGATCGGTGTTGCGCCGTCAGTTGGGCTGGACTTGATGTAAGAACCGGTTACAACCACTTCTTCCATCGCTTGCTCTGCAGCAAACACATTGATTGCCAGCGCCGGCAGCATGATAGCTGCAAGTGCTTTTTTCTTAAAATTCCCCAAAATTTCTCTCCGTTAAAATGATACACATAACTAATCCGCCGGTGCCAGAATGCACGCGGAATACAGATAGCGAGGATATCAAGGTCGATAGCAAGTGATTAGGAGTGCTCAAAGGGCTGAGCTGAATTCCTTTCCGCTGATTTTTGTTGGTGAACTGCCAGAAGGCGAATCAATCAGATTGCGTCGCTATTTCTGTATGGCCGCTTATTATTGGGATTTGAACCATAGAACACCGCGGCATCATACGCACCAGCAAGTACATGTACAGTGATATTTCACCGTCATCATTAATAAGTATGGCGAGGTATCTCGAGTCAGCGAGGGGTTGGTATGCTGGCGGGAATGTGCTGCGGTTAGCCTGAGCAATTGGGGTTGAATTATTTGCGTGTCAAGGTCTAGGGTTGGCACCCAATCATGATATTCGAGGTGCATCACGCGCTAAAGTATGGTTGGTGCGCCTACATTTTTCGGCGGGCTTTGCGTTCGACGCGTTTCTTCTTTCTGACTTCTGCTTTCTCAGCTTGCCGGCGGCGTATTTCGTCGAGCTCAAGTTCAACCATTTCAGGGGTTTCGAAACTGACCTGGCCGAGTTTGCCGGAGCGCAACTCGTTTAATAACAGACTCGATACCTTGTCCAGGTCAACCTGACCACCAGCACGCAAACAGCCGCGGCGGGCACCCATGAGTTCCAGGAACGCCAGTTCATTGTCGGGCAGTTCGTCGACACCGTAGCGTTCGATCAGGCGTTGAGGGTAATGTGTCAGCAGATAGTCGACGGCAAAGTAGGCGATCTCAACATGGTTGATGGCCGTGTCCTTGAGTGCGCCGGTAGTGGCGAGGCGATAACCGCTGAGTTCATTTTCGATCTTTGGCCACAAGACGCCGGGTGTATCGACCAGCAAGATACCATTCCGCAGATTAATGCGTTGCTGGCCTTTGGTGATCGCAGGTTCATTGCCGGTCTTGGCGATGGCCTTGCCTGCCATGGCATTGATCAGAGTTGACTTGCCGACATTCGGAATGCCCGTGATCATGGCCACAATATTATGGGTAGCGTTGTTTTTTCGCGGCACAAGCTTGCGGCAGGCGGCGGCCACGGCCTGGGCCTTGTCAGTCTGAGTCAGTGTGGTTAACAGGGCTTTAACGGATTGCGACTGCTCGAAATGGGCCTGCCAGCGAGCAGTCACCTCCGGGTCGGCCAGGTCTGACTTACTTAGGATTTTGATGCGCGGCATATCGGCGCCGAGCTTGCTCAGCAAAGGGTTGGCACTACTGTAGGGCAGGCGTGCATCAAGCAGTTCGATGATCAAATCAACTTCCGGCAAGGACAGCGCCATATCCTTGTTGGCTTTGTGCATATGGCCGGGATACCAATGAACCGCCATGTTATTGCTCCTCGGTTGGCGGGGCTTCCACCAGGCGAATACCGGCTTTTTCAATCACTATCAGATGCTGTTTGTACAAACCCCCGATAGCTTGTTTAAAGGCCTTCTTGCTTATCCCGAACAGGCGGGTGATTAGTGCCGGGTCAGACTTGTCGTGCACGGCGGCAAAGCCATCTTCCTGCTGATGCAGATAGTCGAGGATGGCCGTGGCGTACTTGTCGCGAACCTCGCGGCCGGCGGCAAGCCCCAGGTCAATGCGGCCATCGGGCCGTACCTGTTTGATAAAGCCACGCAGACTTTGACCGAAACTGATGCGCTGGAAAACCTCGTTTTTGTACAGCAGACCCCAGTGACTGTGGTTGATGATCGCCTTGTAACCGAGTTCGGTGCTGTTGGCGATAATTAAATCAACCGGCTGACGGGGCTGGAATTCATGAGGGCGGTCGTCGTCCAGGAATTTATCGATTTTCGAGGATGCGGTAATTCGACCGTCCGCTTGTCCTAGGTAGACGTGCACAAGATAAGAAGTGCCGACCTCCATGGGACGATGTTGCTCCCCGAAGGGGACCAGTAGGTCTTTCGCCAGGCCCCAGTCGAGGAAGGTACCGTAATCGGTGTTGGCCACGGCTTCCAAATAGGCGAACTCGCCGACTCGAACTTTCGGTTCCAGGGTCGTGGCGACGGTGCGATTGTCTGAGTCCAGATACAGAAACACTGACAAATGATCACCAAGCTCAACATCGTCCGGTATATAGCGATTGGGTAGCAGCACCTCACCCAGGTTCTCGGCATCCAGGAAAACGCCAAATTCCACCCGCTTAATGACTTCCAGGGTGTAGGAGTGGCCGATCTTCAACATGTTGATAATTCTCGTGGGCGATAGCGGGCCTAGTATAGGCATTAGTGCGACGGGTTACACGCCCGCCGGCTTGAATATAGGATAAATGCTTGATTTTGTTGCAGCTTGGCTTCAAATCAGGCGATCAAGCCGATTGCGATCAAGTTTTAGTCGCAGTTTGGTTCATGGCTGGGTTCATGCTTGAATTCATGGTTTAGTTCATGGTTTAGTTCACGGCTCAGTGCTTGAGCAAACTCAGGAGACTACATGTCAGAATCAATATCCCACTACTCATGGGCCGGTGAGCCCTTGGCTGACGATCAAATCGGCTTGCTCGCGGGGATATGCAGTACGCGGGCGATCCGCCGCTACGCTAATGAGCCAGTACCAGAGAAAGATCTGCGAGATATCTTGTTTGGCGCGACTCGAGCGCCCAGTGGCTCCAATCGTCAGCCCTTCCGGTTTGTCGTGCTGACTGACTCAGCTCGAGCCCGGCAGGCGAAAGCATTGATCGGCGAGGCGGCTCGCGCCTTGTGGGCGGAGAAGTTTAAACGGGATGGTTATGCCGAGGGTTCTGGTGGTGATGCCCAGTCCCCCAAGGCGCGGATGGCGCGCACCATGGATCAATATGTTCAGGGGTTTGAGAAGGCGCCTGTGTTGATCCTGCCGTGCTTAGTGCGGTATCGCGAACCCACGCCAGCGGAAGGTGGTTCGGTGTACCCGGCGGTGCAAAATTTATTGCTGGCGGCTCGGGCTATTGGCTATGGCGGTGTCATTACCGGGTTTCATCATCAGGTTGATGCTGAACTTAAGGCATTGCTGGATATTCCTGAGGCGGTGTTTATCGCGGCCACAGTAACCCTGGGGAAGCCCGCAGGCAAACACGGCCCCGTGCGCCGTCGCCCCATGGCAGAACTGGTTTATGGTGACCAATGGTCGCAGGCGCCAGACTGGGCGATTGACCCGCCGGGCACGCGTTATACCCGCGCGGGACCACCGACCAAGGCCGCGACTTAGCAGTCGACAGTATCAATATGCAAACGTAGTATGTTGCGTTTAATGAAATATGTTGCCTTTAATGTAGCCAGGAGCAAGCCCTTGAACTATCAACACGTCAAAGTCTCGATCGAGAACAAAGTAGCGGTAATTACCCTCAATGCACCGGATGTCCTCAACGCCTTATCGAAGATCATGGTGGAGGAACTGTCTGCCGCGATCAGCGAGGTAGCTCATCCCGATAGCGGCGCCAGATGTTTGATTATGACCGGTGAAGGCCGGGCGTTTTGCGCTGGTGCAAACCTGGCGGCTCGAGGTGAAGCCGGTAGCTTACCGCCGGTAGGCCACATTCTCGAAACCCACTATGCCTCGGTGATGAATAAATTACGGCGCCTGCCATTTCCTTTTGTCTCGGCGGTTAATGGGCCTGCCGTCGGCGTCGGGATGAGCTTCGCGATCATGGCAGATATGGTCGTGATGGCTAAGAGCGCCTATTTTTTGCAGGCCTTCGCCAACGTGGGTTTGATTCCAGACGGTGGCGCAACTTGGCTGTTGCCCCGGATTGTTGGTTGGCGCCGGGCGACAGAATTGTCCATGATGGCGGAGCGATTACCCGCTGAAAAAGCCTTTGAGTGGGGCTTGATCAATCGTCTGGTAGAAGATGGGGATGTCATGGGTGAAGCCATGCAGATCGCCGAGAAGTTTGCTAATGGACCCTTCTCGCTGGGCCTGATTCGCCGTGCCTATTGGGACTCTCAAGAGAACAGCTTCAGTCAGCAATTGCAGTTGGAGACGGAGTTGCAGACTCAGGCGGGCGCCTCAGCGGACAATGTCGAGGGTATTAAAGCGTTTCTAGAGAAGCGACCTGCGAAATTCACGGGGCAGTGATCTTCATCAGAGACACTGACAGAGTTTGTGAGGAGTGCGAAAAGACAGGTGCCGGCGTTACTCTTCGTGGGGCAAAATAAAGGGGCTTACGCCCCTTTATTGTTACCTTTGTAGCTTTTGGCGTCCTAGTTGCCGGTAGGCACTTCCGAAAACGGTATGCCCTTATCTACGCGTACATCCTGGGGCAGGCCCAGAACGCGCTCGGCGATAATGTTGGCCATGATCTCATCGGTACCACCTGCAATACGCAAGCCTGGGATGCTCATATAAGCTGACTGGAAAATATTTTCCAGCTCGGCGCTTTCAGGGCTCCAGAGTATACCGGCTTGATCCATTAGGTCGATGGCAAAGGATGCCAGATCCTGGGTCAGCGGCGCACCTACGAGTTTGCCAATGGAATTTTCTGGCCCAGGAATTTCACCTCGAGACAGGGCGGTCATTGACCGATAGCCGGTATATTTCAATCCCGCTTGACGAACATACCAGTTTGCCAGATTGGCGCGGACCTGTTTGTCTTCGATGGCAGGTTTGTCGTCGATATTGAGTTGTTGCGCCAGTTTCATGATCTGCTCGAAACCCGCACCGCCACCACCACCGCCGATAGAAGCCCGCTCGTTCATGAGTGTCGTCAACGCTACCTGCCAGCCTTGACCCACCTCGCCAAGTCTTTGCGCATCAGGAATCCGAACATCGGTGAAGTAAACTTCGTTGAAGCCCGACGCCCCGGAGATCTGTTTGATCGGCTTGATTTCGACCCCAGGCGACTTCATGTCGAGGAAGAAATAACTCAAACCCTGGTGCTTGGCAACGTTCGGATCGGTCCGCAATACCAAAATCCCGAAGTCAGAATATTGAGCCCCAGAGGTCCAGATTTTCTGACCATTAACGACCCATTCGTCACCATCTCGAACGCCGCGGGTCCGCAGGGCAGCAAGGTCAGAGCCACCGGCAGGTTCGCTGAACAATTGACACCAAACATTTTCGCCGCTGGCGAGCTTGGGTAAATACTGCTTCTTCTGGTCTTCGGTGGCCCAAGTCATCATGGTCGGTGCGGCCATACCCTGGCCGATGCTGAAAAACCCGGTGTTCGGGGCTTTCACTTTAGCCTCTTCTTGGCTGAGGATAACCTGTTCCATCGCATTAGCGCCGCGACCGCCGTATTCCTTTGGCCAACGAATGCAGGCCCAACCGGCATCGGCTTTGCGCTTTTGCCAAAGTTTGGCTTGGCCCATATCGTCCAGGCCGTTGAGATCAGCTGCGGTAGGGGCGTTCGCCACCAGCCACTCACGAGCCTCGTTGCGGAAAGTTGCTTCTTCTTTACTGTCGTTAAAATCCATACTGATCTCCTTCTAGGCTGCGCTGGTCTGTTCGATAGCGGTAATGAGTTTGTCTTGCCACTGACGCTCGCTGCCCACATTGACCGCGAGGATCTTGGAACGTCGATAGTGGAATTGGCAATCAAATTCCCAGGTAAATCCCATACCGCCGTGAGTCTGGATATTTTCCTTGGACGCAAAATAATAGGCTTGAATGGCACTGACTCGCGCCGTGGCAGCGGCGATGGGTAGTTCGCTGGCATTGGTGTTCAACGCCCAGGCACCATAATAACAATTGGACCGTGCCAGGGTATTGCGCACATACATGTCGGCAAGCTTGTGTTTGATGGCTTGATAGCTGGCGATGGGTCGACCGAAGGCATAGCGCCCCAGGGCATATTCCTTCGCCATTTCCAGCGCGGCGTCCGAACCACCCACCTGTTCCCAGGCAAACAGCACGGCTGCTCGGTTCAGCAGATTCTGAGTGGCAGCCCAACCGCCACCATCAGTGCCTATGAGTTCGGCAGAGGCGCCATTAAAGTCGATTTGAGCGTGTGACCGGCTGGGGTCGAGGGTTCTGACTTGCGCGCGTTGGATCTCGCTTTGTGTCAGATCTACCAAATACCAGCTGGCGCCATCGCCCTTACTCGATTGTGTGACAACGATGGCTAAATCGGCGTAATCACCATCGGGGACGGGTGTCTTGGTGCCATGAATCTTGTCGTTGGTCACTGTCGTGGTGAGGTTTTTTGGTGATACTTGGCCGTGATTCTCAGCCATGGCGAAGGTGGCGATTAATTCGCCCGAGGCTAATCTTGGCAGCCAGGCTTCTTTCTGGGCTTTCGAACCCTGGGCCAGAATCGCCTCTGTGGCGAGATAAACGCTGGATGAAAAGGGCAGGGGCGCCATGGCCCGGCCGAGTTCATCGGCGATAACCGATAACTCCAGATAGCTCAGGCCGAGACCGTCGTATTCCTCGGGAATCACGGTGGATGTCCAGCCCATCTCGGCGACTTTGCGCCATAACTCTTGGTTAAAGGGACCGTTGGCTTCCAGTGATGCGCGCACCACCTTGGGCGAACAGAAGTCCTTGAGAAAGCCACGGGTCTGTTCCCGCAGCAGGTTTTGTTCCTCCGAGAATTCAAAGTTCATTGCTGTCGTCCTTCAGGTCTAAGGTTGTTAACCGTAAAGATACCCTGTTGTCGAGTCGATGAGTAGAGTCGGGTCAATGATCGTCAAGGTGAAGCTGCAAAGACCCTGATGGTATACTCGCGGCGTTCAATACAGTCTTGGCCGGCAAATGCCGGTTGTGTGAGGATTTATACCAGTTGGAGTGCCAGACGGGATGTCAGATTATTCGCAGAGATTTCTTTTTGATGACACCGATATTCGCGGTGAAATTGTCCAGCTCGAGGCCAGCTACCAGGGCGTAGTGGCTGATCATCAATATCCGTCGGCGGTTGCGCGCCTGTTGGGCGAATTTCTGTCTGCCAGTGTACTGCTAGGCAGCACCATTAAATTCGATGGTCGTCTGGTGTTGCAAGCTCGAGGCGATGGCGAGCTGAACGTGGTGGTGGCGGAGTGCCGCCATGATGGCAGTATCCGCGGCATTGCCCGCCTGGGTGAGACCGTTGATGGTCAGGATTTTGCGGCCCTGCTAGGGGAAGGTACCTTGGTGATGACGGTTGAACCGGCCGTAGGCAAAAGTTATCAGAGCCTGGTGCCGCTAACGGGCGGAAGTCTGGCAGCGTGCCTGGAGTATTATTTTCAGCAATCAGAGCAGCTGATGACCAAGATTTGGTTGTCCGCTGACAACCATCGAGCCGGTGGTCTGCTGCTTCAACAATTACCGCGACAGTTAGTCATGGACCCTGAAGCGCGAGTACGACAATGGGAACATGCAGTTATCCTGGCGGACACCACCCGTCCCGAAGAGCTGCTTGATCTTGCTGCTGAGACATTGCTGCAGCGGCTGTATGCCGCCGAGCCCATTCGGGTTCAGTCTCCGAGCCCGGTCGTTTTCAGCTGCAGTTGTTCAGTGACGAGAACGGCGAATGCGTTGGTTTTGCTGGGTAAGGACGAGGTCGACAGTCTGTTTACGGAGATGCCCGAGGTGGTGATGGGTTGTGAGTTCTGCGGTAAAGATTATCGCTTTACGCGAGCAAGCCTGGCTGAAGTGCTGCTCGCCGGCGAAGTGCCGCACTAGAGAGGTTGTATCAACCCCCGTGATCTGGCTACACTCAAGCTGGTGCCAGTCAATGCGCTGTTGACTGAGATGTTGAGTGACTGTCAAAGCCAGACCGGGAGAATGTGAATGACGATCCAGACCTTGAGCGATATCACGCGAACGCAGCGGTCTCTTAGACCAGACCAAGTGGCACTGATCTACTCAGCTGACGATCGACAATGGACCTATGAGGCGCTAGATATTGAAGCTTGCCAGTGTGCCAACGCACTGCGCGGTATGGGGGTCGGTGAGCAGGACCGCGTGGCTTACCTGCACAAGAATACGCCAGAGTATTTTACAAGCCTGTTTGGTGTGACCAAGCTCAACGCGGTGTCAGTGGCTGTTAACTGGCGCCTGGCGCCCCCAGAGATGGAGTACATACTCAATCACAGTGAGTCTCGGGTGCTATTGATCGGTGATGAGTTTCTGGGTCACCTGGCGCAGATGACATTGAATCTGGATCAAATCGTAGTCATTGGTGATCCCGGCGATTCGGGATATCCCAGTTACGAACAATGGATTGCTGGCCAAGCCATCGATGATCCGAATGTCCCCGTCGCACCTGAGGACACCTGTTATCAGCTATATACTTCAGGCACCACGGGCCTGCCGAAAGGCGTTGAAACCACGAATAACAATATGATCTCCCTGATGAGCGAAGGACTCGGAGCCCTGAATTTTTCGCCGACGACCGTTAATCTGGTGTGTATGCCGCTGTTTCATATCTCAGGTAGCGGCTGGGGCGTGATTGGTGTGTTCAGCGGTGCTACTTCTATTCTATTGCGGGATGTGGACCTGCAGGAAATTCTTCGAGTCATCCCGGCATTTCGTGTCACCCATACAATCTTTGTGCCGGCGGTAATGCAGTTCCTCTTGGCTCAGCCGAATGTTCAGGATGTTGACTACAGCAGCCTGGAGTCGATTACCTACGGCGCTTCACCCGTCACTGAAGAAGTTTTGGTTGCCGCAATGAAGACCTTTAAGGCGCGATTCTATCAAGTCTATGGCCTAACAGAAACCACAGGGGGCATTACGATTTTGATGCCTGAAGACCATGACCCGGGTGGTCCGCGGGCAAGCTTGTTGCGCTCTTGCGGAAAAGCTGTGGTCGGCCACCAATTGCGAATTGTGGATCGACTTACTGGCGCGCTACTGCCAGATGGTGAAGTGGGTGAAATTTGTGTCAAGGGTCCACAAATTATGCGGGGTTACTGGCGTAATGATGAGGCCACGGCAGAGTGTATTGATGCTGATGGCTGGTTCAAGTCTGGCGATGCGGGCTACCTGCAAGAGGGGTTTTTGTTTATTCATGATCGGGTGAAAGACATGATCATCTCTGGGGGTGAAAATATTTATCCTGCTGAGATCGAGAATGCTTTGATGAGCCACCCCGATATTGCTGACGCGGCAGTCATCGGTATTCCCAGTGAGCGCTGGGGTGAAACGGTGAAAGCGATTATCACGCGTAAAGACCCGCGGCTGACGGAAGAAGATGTATATGCTTATTGCCGCCAACGGCTAGCGACTTATAAATGTCCGACCTCCGTTGACTGGATGGAGACTATTCCGCGCAATCCATCAGGCAAAATTCTGAAAACCGAACTGCGCAAACCCTACTGGGCCAGTCGAGAGCGGAATGTTTCTTGATGACTTGTCTGATGGCTTGTCTGATGGTTTGTCTGATGACATGTCATGATGACGCGGATGACTGCCGTGCCGTTTGTTACTAACCCAAGGAGAAGCCAATGACGAACCAATCACAACGCTTATTCTGTCAGGCGGACCTGAATTATGTTGACCAGTCCTTTGCCGAACCTGTCATCGTCAATGTCGCTATTCGAGACGGGCGCCAGACCTTTGCGGGAAGCTGGCAAGACTGTGGTTTTGAGTTATTGCCCCACAAGAGTCAGGTGCAGCATTGGCAGGAACAAGAAATTATGGAGATTCACTACGCTGAGATTGCGGTGCTGGCCCGGCAATTGACGGGCTGTGACCATGCCCTAGTGAGTAGCCATATCATCCGCAACCCGCAACAAGCGAGTTTGCATCCAGATCTCGCGCCGATCCGCTCCGTGCATTCAGACTTTGCCGCCAGCTATGGCGATCTTATCCGCTCGCGTTACTTGATGGATGATGCGCAAACACTTAGTAGTTTGCGTCAGGCGGGCATTAGCGGCGAGGATGTGGGTCGTGCCAGGCGCTTGCTGATTTTGCAATTTTGGCGGAACGTGGGTGCCGAGAAAATGGATTTACCCTTGGCATTTTGCGATGCGCGAACGGTCCCGCAGACAGACATTAGGCCGTCATTGGTCGAAGACTATGCCGGTGGCGGTTTTGACTTTGAAACTTTGGGGATCGCCCCGCCGCGGGTCAAAGACCAGCATCAATGGTATGGCTTTCCGAATATGCATCGCGATGAGGTGGTGGCCTTTCGTACCTATGACAGCGACCGCCTCGGTACCGACAAACCCTACTGGACGCCACACTCAGCCTTTGCTGACCCCGAGGTCAACCTCGGTGAGCCAGGGCGCTCATCCATCGAGCTGCGGGCGACCTGCCTGTTTATGTAGGCGTGTGTCCATTTGCAGTCTCTGCGGCCTCTGACGCCGGATCACCACCAATCCGCGAGTGATACATGACTCGCGGTTCCGTCATGTCCCAGGGACAAGCGCGGTGCAACAGACAACGATTATCCCAGATGACCGCGTCCCCCGCAGACCACTGATGGTGATAGACCCTGGGTGCTTGGCAGGCAAAGGTCACCAGGGACTCCAGTAATGCTTCTGATTCAGCTTCGCTGAGGCCGGGAATGCCATATGCATGGCGTCCAATCAGTAAGGCTGGGCGGCCGGTCTCAGGATGAACCTTGACCAATGGACGCAGTGGTGGTGGCAAATCGTGCAGTCCGTAGCCACTATAACTGCCATTTTTGTTCGGCGTGCCATCGATCTTTGCCTGACTATAGTGCAGCGAGTGGTACGCGCTCAGGCCATCGACTCGGGTCCGCAAGGTATCGTCCAGCGCCGCGTAGGCGGCACGCATATCGGCCCAACCTGTTTGGCCGTCTTTGACAGGCACAGTGTGAGCAGTAAACACAGCGCCCTTGGCCTGCACCGGCATATAGGTACTGTCGGCATGCCAGCCCATATTGCCCACCAGTACCTTCACGACATCATCGCTGCCGTCTGCCAGGCGGACGCTGCCATCGCGCCTGACATTGCTGATTGGTGCCAGGTCGAATTCCAGTTCGCCGAAGCGTCGAGCAAAATTAATCTGGGCTTGGTGGCTGAGATGCTGGCCTGGGAACACCAGCAGAGCGTACTCAAGCCAGGCTGAATAAAGTGCGGTAAACTCGGCATCACTCAGGTTGGTCAGATCCAGGTCGGTGACTCGGGCGCCAAAGCTGGCATCTAGGGGAGTAATGTTGAAGTGGTGATCCAGGTTCATCGTTGTGGCTCCCGTTTCAAGGGTCTTAATATAAGCATCTGTTCCTGCATAAACCAGTACCAAGTTTGTAGAGGCCTTTCTAGCATTGTTCTGGTTTCGAGTTGCGCCAGGCTCTGCGGTAAATAAACGCCTGGCGTGGCAGTCTCGACTATCCCATTCTAACGGGTAATATATGGTGACATGAATCTAAACGCTTAAGGCGAGGTTTGGCAAAATATCACTATTCATCTTTCATGTTTTTCAAACCATCAGTCCGACTGATCTGCAGGTGTGTCAACGTTTTGTCTGTGGTACGTAAGCGCCAGCTTAAGAGTTTCTGCGCATACTCGGCGACGATGGCTGGTGACGTAGTCGCGATGTTTGTCAGTTCGCCAGGATCATTTTTAAGGTCGAACAGCAGGCACGGCAAGTCGGCGAAGTGTACATACTTATAACGCGCATCTCGAATAACATTCAGGCAGGCCGACTCCATGTTCAGGTCTAGGGCATTTTCGGCCTGCGAGTGGCGGAAATCATATTCGTAGTGGGCGCAGGTCCGCCAATTGTTTAATGTCTTGCCTTGCAGTTTCGGTAATAAGGAGCAGCCGTCGCACTGCCGCGGAAGTGTTAGGTCGAGGCTGGCCAAAATGGTCGGTAGAATATCTACATGCTCGGTGAAGTCATCGCAGCTGCCTGGTTCCCCGCCAGGGGCGTGAATAATCAACGGAATATGGTAAGACTGGTCGAAGAAGCCCGCTTTGCCATACATCCAGTGATCACCCATTTGCTCACCGTGGTCGGATGTAAAAATCAGCAGAGTGTTGTCCCATTGTTCCGTGTCTTTCAGCCAATTGATGAGGCGGCCCATATTATCGTCTACTTCGCTCATCAAACCATAGTAGCTGGCCTGCAATAAACGATGGCGGTCAATGTCGACATGGCTGCGGTTGCGCTCATTGCCCAGGTGCTCAGCCAGCCAGGGATGAGAATCTCTCTCAGACTCCAAATTAGTCTGCCTAACAGGTGCGGGTAGGTTGTCAGTCGGATAACGTAAGTGATAAGGCGCGGCGGCTACCCAGGGTGGGTGAGGCGCGCGCAATGACAAATGGGCGCACCAGCCTTGCCGGGTCGTCGAGGTGTGCTGTTTGAAAGCCTGGATGTAATTGATGACCTCACTCGTGAGGAAGTAAGTGTCCGTGTGAGTTTTGTCAAATATCAGGGGCTCGGGTTTGAGTTTGTCCGGCGCGGCTCTTGCGCGCAATGAATAGATTGCACCATCAACATCTGGTAACTGATAGCCTTTGGTTTGCAAAAATCGCCGCCAGTCTGGGCACAGGGTGCCCATATCAATGATCGGCCGGATGCCCGGCAGCACGCCTTCGTCATTAAAAAGTCCGGGATGA
Source organism: Gammaproteobacteria bacterium UBA4475 (assembly GCA_002389265.1). Taxonomy (GTDB): domain Bacteria; phylum Pseudomonadota; class Gammaproteobacteria; order Pseudomonadales; family Azotimanducaceae; genus UBA4582. Next base: position 481 of record DGOD01000264.1, on the reverse strand, counting down.
TCCTCGAGAACCCCGCGAGGGTCCATTGCAGTATGCGTATAGCCAAACAACACCGGGTCGTAGCCATTGGCTCGCAGCTCTGTTGCCCAGTTAGTAAAGCGACTATCTAGGGGGGTGCCGTTAGTGCCCGACCGATGATTGTGCAAGTACATGCCAGTATGCAGGCTGGCTCGACTAGGGCCACAGGGAACCGCATTGGCGTAGTGTTGGCGAAACTGAGTGCTCTCGGCGGCTAGTTGGTCGAGGTGTGGGGTTGTTACCACGGGGTGCCCCATGCTGCTGAGGCAGTCTCCACGCCATTGGTCGGCCGTAATGAAAAGTAGGTTTGTCGGTTTCATATAGTGTTAACCTTAATAGTGCTGGATTTTCAGCGTGTCTTGCATCAAACAACATCAGATTGCATCGGTAGAATATACCCTTAACGAGCGGCGAAGAAACAATGGACTCAACGTGGTTGAGTCAATCTCGGTAAGTCAATCTC
>DGOD01000054.1 GCA_002389265.1 Gammaproteobacteria bacterium UBA4475 | reverse complement strand
TTGTCGGCGTTCTCAAACACCGACTCATCGCGATTTCCTGAGAGATACCACATGACTACCTTGTCACCGGCTTTGATATGCTTGCCACCGAGCTCGTAATCTTGCAGCGCTGTACGGCGCATGTGTAGTACCGGGGTCTGCCAACGAATCATCTCAGACACCATGTTGGGTATCAGGCTCGGATTATCTCTGAGTTTTTGGTACTGGTCAGGAAACTGATTCAGCGCCAGAACCCCACCACTGATGCTGTTGCGTGTGGTGTCGTTACCACCCACGATTAACAGCAGTATGTTACCGAGGAACAATTCAGGGTCCTCGTTCATCTTCGCGGTTTCTGCATTGTGCTGCAGCATCGAGATCAAATCGAATGCCGGTGGCTGGCCGGCCTTCGACATCCATAGTTGGTAGAATGCGCCAGCGGCGCCCATGAGTTCTTGATAACGCTTGCCCATATCGATGCTGGTGTCACCAGTGACTTCTGGTACTGCGGTGGCAAGGTCAGACCAATAAACCAGTTTATGGCGTTCTTCATAGGGAAAATCGAAGAGCGTTGCCAGCATGCGGGCGGTGAGCTCGATTGAGACTTCCTGCACCCAGTTGAAGGTTTTGCCAATGGGCAGATTGTCAAGGATGTCACTGGCGCGCTCTCTGATCAAGGGTTCAAATTCTGCGAGATTCTTTGGCGCAACGGACGGCGCAACCGCCATTCGCTGTTTCATGTGTTTGGGTTCATCGAGGGTGATGAAACTCTGACCCTGAATTTGACCCTCTTCAGCGGCATAGGGGTCGACGATGGCAATGCCACCTTTCTCGGAAGAAAATACCTGGTGGTTGGTGTCAACCTCCTTGATCAGTTCGTGACTCGTCACTGACCAGAAGGGACCATTCACACTGTCAGCCAGATAGTGGATGGGTGCTTCTTTGCGCAGGCGCGCGAACAAAGGCTGCCAAGTATCACCCTGGTAGAGTTCCGGTCGACTGACGTCAATTTTATCCAAGGGAAGGCTGTTTACATCTTCGGTGGTAGTCATTGCTCAATCCTCCTAGGTAACACTTGTAACTTAGTGGTGCAGCTTGAAGTAGTCAAGTGTTTACTTTCCCGTGTGTTCACTCTAACGTCCTCGCTATGACTATTCACAACCACCAGGTGCTAAGTGTTCGCCCCGACCCCCGAGTCGTAAGAACCGAGGCGGCTATTAAACACGCATTACTTGAGCAGCTAGCCGCAGGTTGTAGCTTTAGTGCGTTGACGGTTTCCGAAATTTCTTTGGCAGCCGGGGTGACCAGAAAGACTTTCTATGCGCGCTTTGGTTCACCGGAACAAGTCGTTGAACGAATAGTGACGGACCTGTTTGATGAGATAATCCGTACAATTGACGACGACATGTTGCGGCTTCCGCTGCTCGATAACTCGCTCGCGATGATGGTATTCAGGGCCTACGATGAACATCAGGGCGTACTGGCACCGCTAGTCCGTTACTGTCCGGTTAACCTCTTCGTCGGTCCTGTCAGCACGATTGCCGGCCAGTTGCTTGAACGAGCGATTAAGGTCAATAAAGCGCCGCCGATGGATGAGGCCAGACAAGCCTATCTCGTGGCTACGATTGCCAGCATTGTCCATGGAGTGGTTTCAGTCTGGGTTAAGCGCGGATTTTCTGAATCGCCGGAGCAGGTTGCGAGTTTCGTTGATGAACTGCTTACTGATGGAATACAAAGAATCGTTTTATCGGCAACGAAAGGGTGGATTACCGGGTGACTGAACTTCGTTAACCTGTTTCACGAGAGACGTTTCCAGGCGGGCCGGGCAAGCTGCGGCCCTGCAATATGAATACCCCAGGATTTTTACTCCGACCCCAATACTAAATACTATCCAACTACACCTCCCAAGTTATAGGGTTAGGCTGGTATCGAGACGGAAACTAGCCAAACGTTTGTTGATAAAGTGGTTGATCAGTGATGGCCGGTGCGGCGGCTTGCTAAGAAGGTCTTTACTCTCAATTTGGCGTTTTCCCTCACATTCATATAAAACAGCGGATAGTCCAAAATATGATAGGACTGTCCAGGCCTGAGCTTGGCAAAGACCTCGCTGCTTTGCGCTGCAACTCGTAGCGTTCCATCACGACACTCGGCCCATGTCAGATGTGGCAAGGGTGCTGCTAGGGCGGTAAAAGTGACATTTTCGGGTGGGTTGGCAGGGTCGCGATTATTGTTAAAGGCTGAGAGGATGGGTAATGCGCCGCGATGCAGTTCCGCAGGCCCTCGCGTTGAGCTGGCCTCCCAAGTCAGTGGGTTTGTGCACAGCGTATCTCCACGTCGAGGGATCACGGCGCCTTCCTCTGCAGCTGTATCCCAGTGGTTGATACACGCCAGTTGGCTCGCTGATTGGCAGGCCTTGATGTCGACCAGGCCCGCGAGCCAGTCCTGTGACACGCCGATGATTGTACTACCTGTTACATAGGCAACAACCAGCTGTTCCCTTAACGGCGTATTGTCTATCCGTTCCTTCAGCAGACGTAGCGCATGATGGGTACCCTGGCTGTGACTGGCAATGATGAATGGCCTGCCAGCATTATAATGTCGAATAAAGTGCTCAAACGCCGCGGCAACGTCTTGGTAGGCGAAGTCAAGAATCCGATCACGCTCGACGACAGTTGTCGCTGTATAGCTGAAAATTGACGCTTCTCTGTATTGTGGTGCATAGATGTTACAACAACCATTGAAAGCACTAGCCTGATAGGCCATTGACCATTGCGTGTTTTCTTCCGTTGCACTGGCCGGGTTCAGCGGTGAGGTCCAGGTGCCGCCGCTCAACAAGCCTGTGGGATGAATAAAAAATACATCAACGGGAGCCTGCCCCTGAATGTCATCGTCAGCTATGCCGGCCGGGATCAGATCTGCGGGGTCCTGCTTGTTTGGCAGTGCGGCCCAGTAGTCGCTGTCGGCGTAGTCCGGTGTCTTACCTGCCAGGCTCGGATCGAACTGATCGGCAGGCTTGTTCAATACCAGGGTTGGATCGAATTGACCGGAAGGTTGGGAGAAAACCAGGGTAATTTG
>DGOD01000356.1 GCA_002389265.1 Gammaproteobacteria bacterium UBA4475 | reverse complement strand
GCGTCCCTTACCAGATAGAGCTCGTTCAGCTGTTTTTTCCTCCGTTCCTGATGCAGTTCTTGTCTCGGGCCAAATCACCGGTGAGGCTGCAAGGATGGAAGATCTTGAAGCCGTTAAGGTGGTGCTGCCAGATATACCAGTTTTGGCAAATACCGGGGTCAAACACGACACCGTGGCCGAGGTTATGCGAGTGGCGAATGGATGTATCGTTGGGTCGTCACTTAAAGTTGATGGCGATACCTGGAACGCGGTCGATCCGGACCGCGCTCGAGACTTTATGGACCGCGCAAAGGCTGCCCGATGATTGCGGATAAATTAAAGGCATTGATGCAGATTCCAGGCCTCTCTGGCCACGAGCACCGGGTTGCCGCCGCGATATCGAAAAGAATGCCAATCACCTGTGAAACAGACACACTAGGCAATCTGATAGCAACATTCCCCGGCAGCAATCCGTCTGTGATGTTGTTTACGCATATGGATCAGCTTGGTTTTATTGTCCGCAAGATTGAAGATGATGGATTGATCCGCATACACCGGATGGGAGGAGTGCCGGAACGCGCGCTTGCGTCCCAGTCAGTTGTTCTCAGTACAGCCGACGGGCGCGATATTCCCGGTATAATCGCCAACAAAAGCCATCATGCAACGCAACTGGATGAGAAATACAAAGTTGTGCGTGCCGCCGATCTTTACATAGACACAGGCCACAGCACCAAAGCAGCGGTTGAGAAAGCGGGTATTTCAATTGGAACACCCGTTACTTATGCGCCCAATTTCGTTGAGCTTGCTGAGGGGCGGATCGCAGGTACTTCTGTGGATGATCGCGCTGGGTGTGCAGTACTTCTTGACGTAGCAAACAGTCTTACAAGGCGGGACGGCGGACCGACAGTTCACATCGTCTTTTCCACACAAGAAGAGTTCAATCTTCGCGGTGCCTTGAGCGCCGCTCAGGCTTTAAAACCTGATATCGCCATCCAAATTGACTTGATGCTAGCAAGTGATACACCGGATGCAGCTGACTTAGGAGAGATGTATCTCGGCTGTGGTCCAGGCATGAGCATGTACAGTTTTCACGGACGCGGAACGCTGAATGGGGTACTGCCACATCCTGCGTTGGTATCCCTGTTTGAAAATGCGGCAAAGGACGCAGGAGTACGATTGCAAAGATCTGCACAGGTTGGCGTTTTGACAGACCTTAGTTATGTTCAGCATGTCGGAAAAGGTGTTGCCGCCATCGATTTAGGGTTTCCCATGCGTTATAGTCATTCTTCGCTTGAGGTTTGCCAGCTAAGTGATCTGGAAGACTTGACCGCTTTACTGGTCGCAGGGCTTGCGCGCATCGGTCCAGACTTTTTATTAAAGCGTTGGGTATGAGCTACACTCTTGGAATCGACATCGGCACGTTTGAGACTAAAGGCGTTTTGGTCGATGCTGCAGGCGTTGTAATCGCAACAGCGCACAACAGGCATGAGATGATTGTTCCGCAGCCCGGCTGGGCTGAACATAGGCCTCTAGAAGATTGGTGGGGCGATTTTGTTAAAGTCACGAAAGAACTGATTGCCTATGCTGGCTGCGCATCGGAAGAGATCAAGGCTGTTGCGTGCTCAGCCATTGGCCCTTGCATGTTGCCTTTGGACGCAAACGACGCCCCATTGATGAACGGGGTGCTTTACGGCGTCGATACCCGCGCGATGTCTCAAGTTGAGGCTCTGAAGGCACGCATCGGGGAAGATCTCATCCTAGAGCGTTGCGGCAATGCGCTGACCTCTCAGTCCGTTGGACCAAAAATCCTATGGCTAAAGGAACAACGGCCGGACCTCTATGCTAAGACAGCCAAAATCCTTACTTCCACCAGCTTTCTAGTACAACGCTTGACCGGTGAGTACGTAATCGACCATTACACGGCGGCAAATTTTTCGCCCATCTACGACGTAGGTACGCAGGATTGGTGCTTTGATCTAGGGCCTGAGATCGCAACGCCAGAAATGCTACCACGTCTTTTGTGGTCGTCAGAGATCGCGGGCCACGTTACCGCAGAAGCGGCAGAGGCGACTGGGTTGGCTATAGGCACGCCCGTAACAGCAGGCACCATTGACGCCGCTGCAGAGGCCCTGAGTGTTGGTGTGAAATCACCTGGCGATATGATGATGATGTATGGTTCGACTATCTTTATCATTACCCTTACGCAGGATCGGGTTCGCGATGGTCAGCTTTGGTATGCGCCTTGGCTTTTTCCTGGGCAACATGCTTCGATGGCGGGGTTGGCAACCTCTGGAACGCTGACACACTGGTTTCGCGATCAGTTCGCACGCGATTTGCCACGTGAATCGGCCTTTACTACGCTCGCGTCAGAGGCAGACAAAGTCCCGCCAGGTTCTGAAGGGTTGCTGTTCCTGCCTTACTTTTCTGGCGAGCGCACACCTATCCATGATCCACAAGCCAAGGGCGCTTTCTTTGGATTGAACCTTACACACACAAGGGGAAATATGTACCGGGCTTTGATCGAGGGCATTGCGTTTGGGACCGCTCATGTAGTCGAAACTTATCGCAAAGCTGGAGTTGGGCTGGACCGTA
>DGOD01000368.1 GCA_002389265.1 Gammaproteobacteria bacterium UBA4475 | reverse complement strand
AGGTAAGCGCAGGCAAAGGTAAGCCATGCCATTGGTGGAGCACCGTGCTAGTCTCTGGATCACTAGCGGGTCAAAACCTGCCTATTGTGCGGGCCTTTCTTTGATGCCATCAGGAGGCAAATACCATGCTGACAACCAACACGACCCTTTTTGAGGTCAAAGACCATGTGGCCTGGATTACCTTGAATCGTCCCGCGGCCATGAACTCGTTGAACCCGGAATTGCGTTGGCAGCTGTCTCAGCACTTGGACATAGTCGAACGTGATGATGACATTTGGTTAGCGGTGATCACTGGAGCTGGCGAAAAAGCCTTTTCCGCTGGAGCCGATTTAAAGCATCGAGCGCTGGAGCGTGAGGGTAGTGATGCGGACAAGGCGAATTGGGCACAGCTGGCGCAGGAGACAACCCATGTTGTTGAGCGCTGGTATATGACCAAGCCCCTGATCGCCATGGTGAATGGTTATGCGCTTGGTGGTGGCTTAGAGGTGGCGCTCGCCTGCGATATTATTATTGCGGCAGACCATGCGGAGTTCGGCTTGCCCGAACCTCGCCGTGGTTTGATTGCCGGCTCCGCCGGGGTCCATCGACTGCCACGGCAGATTGGCTTGAAGCCGGCCATGGGCTATATGCTCACTGGCCGGCATATGAGCGCAGCGAGAGCCTATGAATTAGGTCTGGTTAACGAAGTGGTGCCCCTGGCGCAGTTACGTGAATGCGTGGATGGTTATGTGACTGATATTTTGCGGTGCGCCCCGCTGGCAGTGAGAGCCACCAAAGAGGTGGCCATGCGCGGCCTGGATCTGCCCTTGCCTGAGGCTTACCAGACCACTTATGCGGCTGAGACCCTGCGGCTTGCGAGTGCTGATGCTGCCGAGGGTCCCAAGGCCTTTACCGAGAAGCGCCCGCCAAAATGGCAAGGTAAATAGCCCGTGGCGGCTATTGCCACGGATTTAAATAAAAGCCAACACAAACTGCCCTGACGGAGCTGCCTATGCGTTTGTACCATAATCCGATTTCAACCTGTTCGCAGAAAGTCCGCATGGTGTTACATGAAAAGGGCCTGGCATTTGAAGACACGGTGCTGGATCTGCAGCAGGGTGAGCAATTCGAGCCTGGCTATCAGGCGCTCAATCCCAATGCGGTGGTGCCGACCCTGGAGGATCAGGGCAGTGTGATGATTGAATCGACCTTAATTAACGAATATTTGGATGACGCTTATCCGACCAAACCACTGAAGCCGGTTTCTGCCGTCGAGCGCCACCAAATGCGTTTGTTCTGCAAGTGTATTGACGATGCCTTGCACCCCGCCTGTGGTGTTATCACCTACGCCATTGGCGTGCGACCGGGATTGCTGCAACGATCCCATGCAGACGTCGATGCCCTGTTAGCGAAGATTCCCAACGCTTATCGGCGCGAGGTCCGGCGTTCGGTGATTGATCAAGGTGTGGAGGCCGGTGTATTTCGTGAGGCGATGCTGACTCACCAAATGATCTTCGACCAAGCCAATGCCTTGCTCAGTACGCAGGAATGGTTGGCGGGTTCCACTTTCAGCCTCGCTGATTGTGCGCTGATGCCCTATGTAATTCGAATCGACCACTTGAGTCAGGGCCATGAAATTGATCGGCGCGATCACCTGAAGCGCTGGTATGCTGCGATTCAACAGCGGCCGGCGTTTACTCAGGCAGTCACAAACTGGGCGCCGCCAGCGCTGGTCGCCAGTTTTCGACAGGCGGGTGCGGCAGTGGCGGCGGATATCGTGCGAGTCCTGGGCTGAAGCTACGCCCGATCGCTAAACGCCCTGACTCCGCCGCTGGTTGGCGTCAAAAAATTAATGACCATGAGGAATTCAAGCATATGTTAAAAGCCGTTCAAATGGGGCGCAATACCGGCCTTCGAGTCTCGCCATTGTGCCTCGGCACCATGAACTTTGGTCAACCGGGTCGAGGCCACCAGGGCGACTGGACCTTGGGTATTGATGAGGCCCGGAATATTTTCAAGGCCAGCATCGATCATGGACTGTTCTATTTTGACTGCGCAGATATCTACGGGGTTGGGGCCAGCGAGGAAGTGGTAGGCAAACTCTTGAACGAGTTGTTACCGCGTGACGAGTATGTGCTGACGACCAAGGTCTCTATGCCCATGGGCGCCGGTGCGAATATGGGCGGCCTGTCGCGCAAACATATTATGGAAGGCGTCGATCGGTCTCTTAAGCGTCTGGGTCATGATTATGTGGACCAATTGATTATCCATCGTCATCCCCACGGCGTGCCCGGTCAGGTCAGAGTGCCCATAGAGGAGACGCTGGAAGCCTTGCACGACGTGGTCAAGGCCGGTAAGGCGCTGTATCTCGGTGGATCCTCGATGTTCGCCTGGCAGTTTGCAGAGTTGCAAATGACCGCGACCCAGAATAATTGGACTCGGTTTGTATCGATGCAAAACCATTACAATCTGATCTACCGAGAGGAAGAGCGCGAGATGATTCCCTATTGCATCGACTCGGGAGTGGCCGTCACGCCTTGGTCGCCATTGGCGCGGGGCATCCTGGCGGGTGCCTACCAGGGTGGTTTTGGGGGCGGTTCAACCAAGCGCTCTATGGGCCAGGACCGAGCTCGAACCGAGAGTCTGTATCGCGGCGCTAACGACTTTGCCATTGCCGACAGAGTAGTTGAAATGGCCGATAAATATGGCAAGACCCCGGCTCAGATCGCTCTTGCCTGGTTGATGGCGAAGCCTGGCGTGGTCTGCCCGGTTATTGGTGTATCCAAGATTAAGCAGCTTGACGATCTGGTAGATGCGGTGAGTATTACCCTTGAGGCTGAGGATATCAGTTATCTGGAAGCGTTATATCAGCCCGTTGAGAATCTGTTGTCTCTCGGTGCTTCTTAGGTTGAGCTGCATCATTGGCGCGGAGTGAGGCTCCGTATGACACGCTTGTTGGAAACCAAATGCTGCATCCGCTTGCGCTAAACCATTACTGTTGCGTTTAGTTTATTTTACTACGCTGACGATAACTTTCGGCCGCGACCTGCTCTGTAGTGATGCCGTTTTTCTTGGCGATCTGGGCATAGGCCGCCAGACGCCGTTGATTGATTTCCGCGACCAAGACTTTCACCTCGGGTGGTGCAGTGGGTGTCGCCTGAACGTATCCGGTGGGTACTTCAATCGCATGGCCGGCGTTGCGAGCATCGTCGAGCGGGCTGGCCAGTGCCGAGAGGCTGAATGCCAGCAAGCTGCCAATAAACAAAGTTCTCATCTGTGAGCGCATAGTCGACATCCTAGAAAATTTCAGTTTCGGTTTCAAACAGGTCTTCGAGATCCTTGGAAACTCGAATTCTGATTTCATGTTCGATCTTGACGTTCAGGTTGATTTGTATCGGCTCCGCTGGCGCTTGTAACTGCACGGTTGGTGTACAACCGTTCAACCCGACGATGGCGATGATGCAAAGACAGCTCGTTTTCACGTGATGAATTCCTGATAAGAGTGAATACCAATGTCGCTAATGCTTAGTCTTGCCGGGCAGCTTCGACCCATTCTGAACCTTCTTTTCCACAGTGTCACCCATGCGTAAACTCTCTAGCAGGGTGCCGATGTTCTCTTCGATAGACAGGTTGAAATGAATCTCTCGGCCTTGCTCGAAGTTTGGGTTGTGGCCCTGTAGTGCCGTTTTCGCGGTCAGGTTGCCAGTGGCTGAATAATCCAATGTCACTGCCAATCTATGGTATTGAAAGTCTGACAGAGTATCCAGCACGATCTTTGTTTTGTCTGAGCCCATCAGCAAGTCCCTGGTGGCTTGATTCGGCGTGTAACGTATATGCCCGCCTGGCGGCTCCGCGCTCAGCTGTCCGGCGACAACACTGATATTACCTTGGCTTATCTGAACAGGAACTGAACCGCTGATCTGGCCGCTGCTATCAAAATCATCTCGCCCAAGATCAAGGATCTGTTGCAGGGCCAGTGCCTTGAGTCGTAGCTGGGCGAAGCCGCTGAGCTGACTCGACTCAAAGTGAAATGCCGTTGATGTCGCTTCACCCTCGAACAAATGTGCGGTTAGATTTTGGCCTCGGGCCTCGAGCTGCTGCGTAGCGCTATCTGCGCTCACATCGAAACTAGCGGCAATGTCGGTGATAGGAATGCCGATATCCAAGGTTTGAAGCCTCAGCTGGGCTGGTTGCGAGGAGGTCATCACGGGCCAGCCAGCGAGCTGCAGATCAAGGAACAATCCGAAGATCTGATAATCATCATAGTTGAAGTCGGTATTTTTCAAGCTGATGGTTGACGCCACATTCGTGATCGCAGGAATAGCTGAGTGGCTATCCCAGTTCACCTGGGTCTTGCCTGTAATCGTGCCTTGACGGATCTGCAGGGAATCCACAGCCGTCAGTTGTGGCAGTTTTGCCAGGCCAAGTAGCGCCGTGTCGAAGGTCGCTTGGGCTTCGCCGACGCCCTTGACGAAGTCTTCGCGAACCACGAGATCACGCAGGGGCACGCCAAATGCTCGCGTGTTTTGGCTGGTGGCGAGTAAGACACTATCCATGAGCGTGAATGCCATGGTGGCCTGCAGAACAGGTTGGGTAGCCTCGGTGACGGTGATATGGGCAGTGCCCTGCGCTGAGCCTGCGGGATCACTGTTGGACAGGCGGGTATCGGTGACTTCCAGCACATAATCAAAGTGGGCGCCAAGCCTGCCGTGAACATTGAGAGTTGGAATTGTGCACTCAAGATGGTCGGTCAGTTGGCAGCTGGCGCCTTTGTCGACGTTAATCTGGCCTTTCATCAGATCCTGGTCTGACAGGTTCATCACGAGAGCCCGATCTAGATATGCTGTATATCCCGCAGCATTGTGCGTGGCGCTGATGGCGAGGCCTGATTCACTAGACAGTGCTGTCGTACCCGTGGCAAGACCCCATTCGCCAGCAGCCTCGACGCTTAACGCCAACGTGCCGGCGTGCCAGATATCGGCGACTGTGGCGGGCGTTGCCGCGGGTATCGCCATACTGAACTCGACTTGAGCCTGAGACAGGGCCAGTGAGCCTGCGGTGCCAGCGGGCAGGTGTTCCAGGGGCAAGTTTGTGGTCAATCGCCCGAGGTTGATGGTGCCAGTGAAGAAAGGTGTCGCGCTATTGGCTGTGCTCACATGCCCGTTCAGGATCCATAGCGCCGGTAGGGGCAGCCCGAGTGCCTCAGTGACAGGCAGCGGACTATCGGTCGCTGTGGCTTTCGCGGCGTCGGCGACAACCGTCAGCGCCAGCTCATCAGACGCGATCAGCAATTCAGCCTGCGCACCATATTGCTGAACCGTGATCTTGGCTAGAACCTCTGAAGCCTGCCGCTGCCAGTGTAAACTGCCGGTCAGACAGCCATTGTCACAGTAGCGATAACTCGCGATATGGCCTTGCTCCGGTAGTGTGGGTAAAACAGCCATGAGCTCGTCCTGCCATTCCCCGACAGTCACAATGGGCGCGTTCAGTTCTTGGTCTAGGCCTTCAACCTGCAGTTGCTCCAGATCTAACCGCCAGGCATTTGCCCAGGGTGTCAGCGGTGAGATTTGCAGGTTATTGATATGGAAGGTTTCCGTGCGTGACCGCAGCGTCAGTTCGTCGATCACCAGCGGCAACCGCGCTTGCCGAGCCAGCGTCGCTGAGACTAACTTGATGTCGGTGCCGGCCAGTAGTTCGCGACCGACAACAATCATCAAGTCGGGCATCTTGTACCAAGCCAGACCGCCGCAGGCAATGATCAGCAGCCCGCCAAATCCGATGTAACGCAAGAGAGTTCCTGGCATGAGACGGTTAACCGGTAGGGTGAGCCAATAAGAGAGCCAATGACAGGACCAATAAAAGGACCAATAAAAAGACCAATAAAGGGACCAACAAGAGCGTCATTATGGCAAATCTCGAGCGATACGGGGAGCTGTTCTCCCTACCCAAGAAAGATGCTCGCGTTGATCGTTAAGCGCACTGACTTCAGGGATCCATGAGCTGCGACAACGGTCGGCACTGGCGAGATCTTAATGCTTGCACCGCCGGTTATTCTTATTGGGTTTTTTGCTGCTTGCGTAACATCACATCCAGTTGATCAACTATTTCAGCCCAGTCTGCATCTTCTGCTTTTGCCTGCTCCAGGAAATTCGCCTGCGAAGCGCGCCAGAAGCTGGCCTCATGCAATTTCACATGATCAGGCAAGGGCGCATGTTGCCTGATGAAATCTCGGATTTCTCGATCGGTATCACCGAGCCCCAGTTGCTCGAACAGGCTGGTTAACGAATGGTAATGGTCGCTCATTGCTGCTTCTCCTTGCGCTTGATGGATGGGTGCCTGTCGCTGGCGCTGATTCTAATTCTAATTCAAATTCTGACTCTGACTCTGACTGTGCGGCACGAGAGATATGCAGCCCGTCGGGAAAACCCAGTTCCTTGCGCTAGGTTGTCGCCAGGCTCCGGTCGTTGAAGATCTATCGCTCAGCTTCTGCTGCAGCAGGCCATGCTCGAGGGCCATGATATCTGCTCTATAAAGGCGGTTTCTTGATTCAGCGAACCTGCTGTGAGTTTAATCAATGATAGATAGGGAAACTTATTGGAATCCGTAAGCTGGCCGCCATTTCTGACTTCAGCAATCGAAGACTAGGTGCAGTAAGCTGCAGCAACAAAAATTTTTGGACGAGTGACAACATGCAATCACCACCCATAGGAACACCCGGCAAGCCCTGGAACGAAAACGATAAAGCAGCCTGGCTCGCGAGCCAATCTATTCAGCGCGCCTATTCAGAGGAGGTCGTGGCACAGCTTGAGCTGCTGACAGACACGTTTGAGCTTGAGCGTTATGGCGCCTTGTCTTATGCCCCAGAGCGATACCCGCTGTACTTGTTGAAGACTCGACAATGGGCCAGCCATAAGCCCAACATCTTGATTACTGGCGGCGTCCATGGCTATGAGACCAGTGGCGTGCAAGGCGCGATTCGTTTCGCGCAAACGCAAGCACGGCAGTTTTCTGAACGGTTCAACTTTGTGATCATGCCCTGTGTCAGCCCTTGGGGTTATGAGACGATCAATCGCTGGAATTCACGGGCAATGGACCCTAACCGATCATTCTTCAAAAATAGCCCGGCAGAAGAAGCCGCAGCGGTAATGGCCTATCTGCAAAGCGCAGCGATTACCTTTCTGGCTCATTTTGATTTACACGAAACTACGGATTCCGATAATTCGATTTTTCGCCCCGCGCTTGAGGCCCGGGATGCGGTTAAGCAAGAGATCTGGGACATTCCTGACGGCTTCTACACCGTGGGCGACACTGCCAGACCGGCTGTTGAGTTCCAAGGGGCGATCATTAAGTCGGTGGAGCAGGTCACCCATATCGCACCATCGAACGACGGTAAAATTATCGGCGAGACGTTGCAGCAACACGGCGTCATCAACTACGACGTAGGGGCTTTGGGTTTAAGTGTTGGTGTCACCTCAGCGAAATTTGTGACAACAACCGAAGTCTATCCCGACAGTTCCAAGGTCACGGCGGAGACCTGCATTGCGGCCCAGGTTGCGGCAATCACCGGTGGGCTGACTTACTTGAGCGAGCGTGCTTGAGCGAGCGGAATATTTA
>DGOD01000221.1:21431-21794 GCA_002389265.1 Gammaproteobacteria bacterium UBA4475 | reverse complement strand
TTCTCCAATCGCTCGATCGCCTGTTCGGCAGAATCCAGCGCCAGGCCAATCCGTATCCGTAGGGTCTCAACATCAACCCCGTCAGAACTCTTTTTGCCTTCCATATACCGTGCATAGACACCATGCACGATGGCCGCGGTTTTCCAGCGATTAAAGCCGACATAAAAATCCAGCATGGTCAGGTCACGACCGGTCCTGGCAGCATACCGATCGGCTAAATAAGCCCGACTCGGAAATCCGGGCAATGAAGTCGGCCCACCGGGTCCAGCGAGCACTGGGTCACCAGGCTCTGACCACTGATTTAAGGCATAGGCCAGATCTGCCAGCGGATCACCCAGAGTCGAAATTTCCCAATCAACCACT
>DGOD01000221.1:17304-21299 GCA_002389265.1 Gammaproteobacteria bacterium UBA4475 | reverse complement strand
CGGCTCGATGGACGCCGTCCAGGATCGATACCAGGTCTTCAACTGACGCCCTACATAATTTTCTTTCTTCCCTAAATCACCTAATCCCAACTCATCGGGATCCAGTGAATGCAGGTCTGCCAGAACATCAATAAAAGAATGCGCTAAGGTCACTCGATTCTCTGGTGCAACCCATTCGAGGCAATCATCCGCGTTATACAGAGGCCGGCCGTTGACCACACCCATCACATAAAACCATGCGCCCGTCACGTCAGGGCTCTCACAGAAACCCAGAGCCGCTGGCACGGGCACAGCCGTCGGCCCTAGGGCCTTGATCAATGCCCACTCGCGCCCCATGTCGTGTGCCTTGGGCAAGAGTTCGCCCATAGGCGGTCGCCGAATAACCGCCTCGGCGCCATCCAGCGCGACGATTTTATAGGTCAAATTGGAATGCCCGCCGGGTAAGCGAGTCCAGGTGAACGGCGGTGTCAGGGAGGGAATATTGGCGGCAATCCAGGCTTCTACAGCCGGTATATCGTAGCCTTCATGGAGCTGGGTCATGGTCTGGGTCTTTCCTGAAATCAAAGGTTAAACATGACCCATACCGCGGCAGCTTGCAAGCGGCATCAGTCCCTCTGCCGAGTTTCATCAACGGCTCGAGAGGTCTTTGCTAGGACCGTGACAGCGGCCGAGATAACACGTTTAGAAAATCAATGGTTCCACCAAGGCCTATCGGAGAACGATCGCATATCAAGCTCGTGAGTCCAGGTCGAACGGTGCTGCTGCGCTAGGTGTAAGTAGGTCTCGGCAATTTTCGCGGGCAACATCAAGCCATCATGGGCTTGCCCACGAGTCTCGCGCAGGGCTCGAAAGCCTTCGGCACCCAGCATTTTACCCAAGGTATCCGGAGCGTCTACGGCCCCATCGATAATGATATGACTGACATGAATACCCTTCGGACCAAACTCCGCATTCAAAGACTGACAGAGCATTCGGCGCCCACCCATGGCTGCGGCATGGGAATGCTGACCACCATTACCCCGCACCGCCGCGGTGGAAGATGTGACCAAAATCGTGCCTTTACCTCGCGCCACCATGCCTGGACAGACCGCCGAGGCCAGCCGGAACAAGCCAAACGTACCCAACCGCCAGCCAATCTCAAAGGCCTTATAACTGGTATCTGCCAAGCTTCGATCACCAATCTGAGCCCCCAGGTTGTAGATCACCACCTCAATCGGTCCTATATCAGCCTCGATGGCAGCAACTCGAGATTCGATGGCATCATTTTCAGTCGCATTCAACAGGTAGCCTGTTGCTGCCCCCCCAGCAGCCTTGATCTCACCGATCATGCGATTCAGGCCGTCTTCATCACTGCGACGACACAGCACCACATGGTAGCCCTCTCGAGCGAACCGCTGCCCCACGGTTCCACCGATACCGGCACCCGCCCCCATTACCAAGCACACTGGCTGCATCACACTCTCCTGTCGGTCATTCTTGTTACTCTATCAGCGCGTATTTTAAGCCTAATCTAAAACCGGCCAGAGCTACAGCTTCTCTGCCAGCTGGCTTGCGGGTACATCAGCGCCACGACGCCGACTAAAACTCGGGAGCGACTCGTACCCGACTCACTAGTTCATAAGCATGGGCCAAAGCCACCAGCTGCGCATCTGAGCTAGCTGCACCAAAGAACGTCAAACCGACAGGCAAGCCTTCGATAAAACCTGCTGGTAGCGTCACTGCGGGGTAACCGGCGACTGCTGCCAGCGACGCACTGGATATTCCTGAAGAGCGATCGCCATTAACATGATCTGTGAGCCACGCGGGGCCCCCGGTAGGCGCGATAAGTGCATCAAGCTCATGGGCTTTGATCGCCCCATCAATACCATTTTGCGCCAGCGCCTTACTCAGGTGCAAAGCTTCTAGGTAGACCTGTTCATCGAGGGGCCCCTTAGTTTGAGCCAGTTCCAGTGTTTCCTGCGCAAAAAAAGGCATGACTTTGCCTGCTTGCTGCTGATTGTAGGTAATGATGGTTTGCAGGTCGGGCAGAGTGGCGTCAGACTTTGCCAAGTAAGCATTCAGACCGGCCTTAAACTCGTAAAGTAGCACTTCAAACTCTGCTTGCCGCAATCCCTGTGTCTCGATCTGGATATCATCGACAATCACCGCTCCTTGTCGGCGCAGTGTTGCTAAACTGTTAGTCAGGATTTGTTCTACTCGGGCATCGGCATTGGCACCGGCGTAGTTCCTCCAGACGCCTATGCGCTTACCCTTAAGCGAAGCATTCTCGATCGCCGCCAGCACGTCAGGCTTCTCGTGCGGAAATGGCGGCGCCGACGTGTCATTGATGTCTTCGGCCATCAGCACTGAATAGAGTATCGCCGCATCCGCTACCGTGCGCCCCATCGGGCCCGCCGTGTCTTGACTATGGGCGATAGGAATAATGCCTTGCCGGGAAACCAGACCTAACGTCGGCTTGATACCGACGATACCGTTGCTGCTCGCCGGGCAGACGATAGATCCATCGGTCTCAGTGCCGATAGCGACGCTGACCAGTCCCGCGGCCACGGCTACTGCCGAGCCGCTAGATGAACCACAGGGGTTACGGGTTTGATCATAGGCATTTCGAGTCTGGCCACCCAGACTGCTCCAGCCACTGGACGAATGGTTTGAACGAAAGTTGGCCCATTCACTGAGATTGGTCTTGCCCAGAATAATCGCGCCGGCCGCCCGCAGACTCGTGACGATAAAGGCATCGCGATCGGCATAATGGTTCTGCAAGGCCAACGATCCAGCACTCGTTGCCATCTTGTCGGCAGTATCGATGTTGGCTTTGAGCAACACCGGAATCCCATGCAGTAACCCCCGAACCGATCCATTGCGACGCTCCTGATCGAGAGTGTCGGCTATCGCCAAGGCGTCGGGATTGAGCTCGATGACGGCATTCAAAGCTGGACCTTGCCGGTCCAGTTGTTCAATACGATCGAGGTAATAGCTTGTTAACGTGCGGGCATCCAATTCACCCATCGCCATTTTGGCCTGCAGGGTTAGAATATCCGTGTTGCCGTAGCTCATGAGCTGCGGCTCCTCTCTGGGCTCACAGGCTGCCAGCAATATCAGCGTGGCCAGCAGGGCAAAAAAACGTCTCATCACCAAACCACCTCGCTGATAAAATAGCCGAACGCCAACCTCGCGTGTTGTGACAAGGACTATTAAATGCGCAGTAAGATAGCATTGTCCGAGGTTTGATAGCAGGTCCTATTGACAGCGATCAGGTCGCTACGATTTTCCGGCAGAGAGTGATTACAGTGGCGCGGAGCTACATCGGCGGAACGGGTTAAAGCTGTCGTACCGGAGGCGCGCTCTTATGTTCGCGAGACCACGCAACACCTTAGTCAAAGAGCTTGCAACTTCAGCATTGGCTGCCTGAAATCGCCCGCTTAAAAGAGGCCAGCGGCACGCGCGTCCGCTGGCACGCAAATAGATTTATTCTTGTTCCATTGACCAGGTCTTACTGCTCATGCGCGCCTGTTCCCACTCTGACAGATTGTCGTCAACAGCAAACTGCGGCAGACGGCGTTTGATTTCTGTCATATCAGCAAATAAATCTTGTTCCATTTTTAACTCAGCCTGTTGCATAGCCATAACCGCAGATCCTATATGAATGTGTGAACGTCAATTTCATTGCTTTGAAACTGAAAAGGACTTTATCAGACGTAAAAATAAATGTTTAAGGAATAGTTGGCATCTAATATATTCCAATAAAGACTCATTTAAACTCCGGAATAACCCCCAGTCAGCGCCGGCCAAACAGCAATCGAATGACCGCGAGTAGCTAACAAAATGGCAGACAGACTGGACCATTGCGGCATTTATTCAGGCTTTTTTCGTTTTTCAGACTTGTTTCGCCAGACCGGTTTCGTCAGACTGACGCGTCACCGGCAGGCTCGGGCTTGGGCCAGTGATGCGACAGGGTATTGCAACCCACCAACTTGCTGAGCAACAATGTTGCCAGC
>DGOD01000221.1:10698-17173 GCA_002389265.1 Gammaproteobacteria bacterium UBA4475 | reverse complement strand
ACTAACAATACAAAGACATCAGGGATGCGGACACACCGCCGACCTCAACAGCACTTTTTAGTGTGGATTAAGCTATGAACAAGACATACCGTAAATCACTACCCGGCACGGACCTGGATTATTTTGATACCCAGGCCGCAGTTGATGCGATTCAAGCCGGCGCCTATGCACAATTGCCCTACACTTCCCGTGTGTTCGCTGAGAATCTCGTACGTCGGTGCGACCCAGCGGTTCTGACCGACTCCCTCAAACAATTTATCGAACGCAAACGCGACCTGGACTTTCCCTGGTTTCCTGCCCGCGTGGTCTGTCACGACATTTTGGGACAAACTGCGTTGGTTGACCTCGCCGGCCTGCGGGACGCCATCGCGGCTAAAGGCGGCGACCCTTCGCAGGTGAACCCTGTGGTCCCGACTCAGTTAATTGTCGACCATTCGCTGGCAGTTGAGCATGCTGGCTTTGACACGCAAGCCTTCGAGAAGAATCGCGCCATCGAAGACCGTCGCAACGAAGACCGTTTCCACTTTATCAATTGGACCAAAGAAGCTTTCAGGAACGTGGATGTAATCCCGCCTGGTAATGGCATCATGCACCAGATTAATCTGGAACGAATGTCACCAGTCATCCAGGTCCGCGACGGTGTTGCCTTTCCTGACACCCTGGTGGGCACGGACAGCCACACACCGATGGTTGATGCACTAGGGGTTATCGCCGTTGGCGTTGGCGGGCTTGAGGCCGAAAGTGTCATGCTCGGCCGCGCTTCTTATATGCGTCTACCAGACATTATCGGTGTGAACCTTACCGGCAAGCCACAACCCGGCATCACTGCTACTGATATCGTTCTGGCCCTAACGGAATTCCTCCGCGACGGCAAAGTGGTATCGAGCTATCTTGAGTTTTATGGTGAAGGCTCAACTCACCTCACCCTGGGTGACCGCGCCACCATTTCTAATATGACGCCGGAATTCGGTGCCACCGCTGCGATGTTCTACATCGATCAGCAAACGATTGATTACTTGCGCCTCACCGGTCGAGAAGACGAGCAAATCAAGCTGGTAGAGACCTATGCCAAAGCCACCGGCCTGTGGGCTGAAAGTCTCACAGACGCGGTATATGAGCGGGTACTGACCTTTGACCTGTCATCTGTAGGTCGTAATATTGCCGGTCCGTCCAACCCACATCGAAGGGTATCAACATCGGACCTGGCCGCCCGCGGCATCAGCGGTATCATCGAGAATGAAGCCGGAAAAATGCCCGATGGTGCAGTCATTATCGCCGCAATCACCAGCTGCACGAACACCAGTAACCCGCGCAATGTGATTGCCGCTGGCTTGATTGCACGCAATGCCAATGCCCTGGGTCTGACGCGCAAGCCCTGGGTTAAAACCTCACTGGCACCAGGCAGTAAAGCCGTTCAATTGTATTTGGAAGATTCGAATCTGCTGCCAGAACTCGAGCAACTGGGTTTTGGCATTGTTGGCTTTGCCTGCACTACTTGTAACGGTATGAGCGGCGCCCTGGATCCGGTTATTCAACAAGAAGTGATCGACCGAGACCTATATGCCACAGCCGTATTGTCAGGCAACCGGAATTTTGATGGGCGGATTCATCCCTATGCCAAGCAGGCATTTTTAGCATCGCCACCGCTGGTCGTCGCCTATGCCATCGCCGGCACGATACGCTTTGATATTGAAAAAGACATTCTAGGCTACGACACTGAAGGCCAGCCCGTCAGACTAAAAGATATCTGGCCGAAGGATGAGGAAATAGACGCAATCGTCAAGCAGAGTGTCAAACCAGAGCAATTTCGTCAGGTCTACGATCCTATGTTCGTTACCTTGAAGGACGTCACTGACCAAATCGATCCGCTCTATGACTGGCGCCCCGCCAGCACCTACATTCGCCGCCCACCTTATTGGGAGGGCGCCTTGGCTGGAGAACGAGCACTCAAGAACATGCGCCCTCTGGCGGTGTTAGGTGACAATATCACCACTGACCATTTGTCACCTTCGAATGCCATCATGCTCGATAGCGCAGCCGGCGAGTACCTACATAAGATGGGCCTGCCGGAGGAAGACTTTAATTCTTACGCGACTCACCGCGGTGATCATTTGACGGCGCAAAGAGCCACATTTGCCAATCCAAAACTGCTGAACGAAATGGTCCTGGAAAATGCTGAGATTAAGCAAGGCTCATTGGCACGCTTGGAGCCAGAAGGTACGATTACTCGCATGTGGGAAGCCATTGAGATCTATATGGAACGGAAACAGCCCTTGATCATTATTGCTGGCGCTGACTATGGTCAAGGTTCTTCTCGTGACTGGGCAGCTAAGGGCGTTCGTCTGGCGGGTGTCGAAGCGATTGTCGCCGAGGGTTTTGAGCGCATTCACCGAACTAATCTCGTGGGCATGGGCGTTCTACCGCTGGAATTCAAGGTTGGCGAGAACCGTGCGACCTATGCAATTGATGGCACAGAAACCTACGACGTGATTGGCAAGCCAACACCCCGAGCCGCCCTGACTTTGGTCATTACCCGTAAAAACGGTGAGCAGCTCGAAGTACCCGTCACCTGCCGACTAGATACAGCAGAAGAGGTTTCGATTTATGATGCGGGCGGTGTACTGCAACGTTTTGCGCAGGATTTTCTGGAATCAGCCAACGCTTAAACACAGCCTGCATACATAGATTATTAACAGGCGATTCGCTACCAATAGGCGGCCTTAACTAACGAGAAAACTATGCCTCACGCTCCTCAGATTAAAATTCCTGCCACCTACATGCGTGGCGGCACTAGTAAAGGGGTGTTCTTCAATCTCAACGACATGCCCGAGTCGACCCAGATTGCCGGTGCCGCTCGAGATGCATTACTATTGCGTGTTATCGGCAGTCCTGACCCCTACGGCAAACAGACTGACGGCATGGGGGGCGCAACCTCCAGCACCAGCAAAACCGTCATTTTAGCGAAGAGCAGCCAGCCAGATCACGATGTAGATTATCTATTCGGTCAGGTCGCCATCGACAAGGCCTTCGTTGACTGGAGCGGCAACTGCGGCAACCTGTCGGCGGCAGTCGGCGCGTTCGCCATCAACAGCGGCCTGGTAGATGCCAGCCGCATTCCCAAAGATGGTCTCGCAACCGTGCGTATCTGGCAGGCAAATATCAAGAAGACGATTATCGCCTATATCCCTATCACCGATGGCAATGTACAGGAAACCGGTGACTTCGAACTCGACGGTGTGACATTCCCTGCGGCTGAAGTCGTACTGGATTTTATGAACCCAGCAGACGATGACGCTGGCGGCTCAATGTTCCCAACGGGACAGGTAGTGGACGATCTTGAAGTACCCGGCGTCGGCACTCTTAAAGCAACCATGATCAACGCGGGCATTCCGACCATTTTCGTCAACGCCCACGACATTGGCTACAGCGGCAGTGAACTGCAGGATGACATCAACAATGATGACAAGGCCCTTGCCATGTTTGAAACCATCCGGGCCTATGGCGCGGTGCGTATGGGATTGATTGATACCATTGAGCAGGCGGCGGGACGTCAGCACACACCTAAAGTCGCTTTTGTCGCCGCACCTGACGCCTATGTGTCGTCCAGCGGTAAAGCCATTACGGCTGCCGATATTGACCTGCGTGTGCGCGCCTTATCCATGGGTAAACTGCATCATGCCATGATGGGTACCGCGGCTGTCGCCATCGGGACTGCCGCCGCCATACCTGGCACCCTGGTGAATCTTGCCGCCGGCGGCGGCGAGCGGGATGCGGTGCGCTTCGGCCACCCTTCCGGCACGCTGCGAGTGGGCGCCGAGGCCAGCTTGGTCAAGGGTGATTGGGTTGTCGTCAAGGCCAGCATGAGCCGCAGCGCACGGGTGTTGATGGAAGGCTGGGTACGCGTGCCTGGGCCCATTTAGTACCGTCTAGTTAGTACCGTCATTCGAAAAACAACATGCAGCAATGCTTGTGCGCTTGATAGCCTGCAGCGACGAATAAGCGTCAGAAGACCACCATGCCGGCGGCCCCCCCGAACATAAGGTGGCCGGCGTGGTTGCGTAAACGCGCGCCAAAATTAAACTCATCACCGCCAATGCCATCATTCTTGTCGAAGTGTCGTATTTCGTCGGTGTCAGGCTTCAACTCTGACAAGCCCTTATTACCACTCAACCAGATTTCGCCTGAAGGACTCTCCAAGATACCGTAAATCGTATCACCGCTGAGGCCGCTGCCTTTAGTATAGTGTTTGAATACCGGCCGATTGGCTTGCCTGTCTACCGCTGACCAACGATTCAAACCAGCGGCCAGGGTGCCAACCCAGAGTGAACCGTCAGTGGCTTCCAGAATTTCCCAGGCGGTGTCATGGGAAATGCTATCGGGATTTTTGGGGTCATGCATATAACGCATAAATGTGCCTGAATCAGCATTGAAACGATTCAAACCCCCATCCTCAGTGCCAATCCAAAACACACTCTGCCTATCTCGATAGATCGTCAGCACGCGATTGCTGCCCAAGGTGGTGTCATCATTCGCTTGATGGATATAACGCGTTATCTTTTCGTTGGCCAGATCCAGCCGATTGAGCCCGCCACCATAGGTGCCAATCCAGATTGCATTATCCGTGGGAAAAATAGCCGTGATACCGTTAGCGCCAATAGATTCTTCATCGGCGGGATCATGCGCAAAATGAGCCACTTCACCCAAACCCGGGCCGAGTCGATATAGCCCGGCAGTTCGGGTGCCTATCCAGACATTGTTGGTCTCATCGATCGCCAAGGCCATGATGCGCTTATCCGCCAAATTCTGGTCGGGCAGTGATGCGGAATGATAAACGTCTTCATCGACGTTTGAATGGGTCAGACGGTTCAACCCACCACCATAGGTGCCAATCCAGATATCACCACTCTTGCTCTCCGCTATGGTCGTGACAATATCATTAGATAAATGCCCTGACTCAACGTCATAGCGCTGAAATAGCTCGCCTCTATGACCCAAAATTCCCCTATCGCCGGTACGAGCAGACTTTACGCCGAAAGACCCATCGACAGAATTTGTCGACGCATTCAGCAAGAACGGAGTCTCCGCGCCAACTGGTCTCTTGAGATTGAGGCCCCCGTAGGTGCCAACCCACAGCATCTGTTTGTCATCTTCAAACAGCGAGTCAATTCGATTGTCAGACAAACTATGTTGATCTGTAGATGTGTGCCTAAGCGTGACAAACTCTTGAGCCTCAAGTGACCAGTTTGCCAGCCCCTGATCCGTCGCGATCCAGACAGATCCCAGATGATCAATCAAGATATCTCTGACCAGATCATCGGGCAGTGAATGCAGATCATCCTTGATGTGCCGGAATTCGGTGACGCTCGACGTCGCTGGATCGAAAACTCGCAACCCATTGGCATGTGTGCCTATCAGTAGCTTACCTTGGTGCTCACGTACCACCCGCACATTCCGGTCAACCCCACCAATATGCTGTTTGAATTGCGTCTGCCCATCTTCCAGAACCGCCAAGCCAGCTTCGGTCGCCACATACAATTTTTGATTCCACTCAGCGATATAGTTGATGGAATCACTCGGCAGACTGGTCTCGTCTGTTGCATCGTGACGATAGTGAATGAACGTATCCTTCGCCTCATTCAACCGACTCAGACCACCGCCTTTGGTGCCGACCCAGATCTGATGATAACTATCTTCATACACAAATCGAACCTGATTCGAACGCAGACTCTGGGGGTCATCGGGATCATGCAGGTAATTGAAAAAGTTGTTCTCCCGCCTATTGAACCGGCTCAGCCCACCATTATTCGAGCCCACCCACAATTGACCTTGATGGTCGACAACCATTGACCAGATCCAGTCACCGCTGATGGCACTGGGATCCCCTACGACATGCTCATAGGTTACGAAACCTTGACCATCAAAACGATTCAAGCCCGCTTGACTGCCAACCCAGATATCACCCTCGTGATCCTGCACCAAAGCAGTAATGCTCGCATGCGACAGGCCCTGCCCCGTGCCTAGTCGTTCAAACTCGCTGGCTTGCGCAACAACAAAAACTTGAATAAGACTCAGCACAAAGCTAACGACAGGCACTTTCAACAAGCCAGGTCTTTGATTTCTTATCATCTCGATCCACATGTGAGCACATCCGTGTCGTGTCATTCTGAAGGCTTTGATCTATTTTGAACCCAAGTGAACCAACATCACTGGACCCGAATCTTTTTGATCACAGCCCTGCCATCCAGCGGCAAGCTCGCCTAACGCAGTGGAGGCTAGCTCTCGCGATACAGACTGCATAACTCAGGATGCACAACTCAGGCCAAGTATGGTTTGGCTCCGCGTCATCCGAAAAAGTATTTTTTCTCGTTATTTTTCATCGGATTACATTCATAGTGTGGGTTGAACTAGTTACTGACCCCGCATCAGCGATAGGGACCTGATCACAATTTCGCAGCGCCGCTACGAAATTCTGGAA
>DGOD01000221.1:0-10648 GCA_002389265.1 Gammaproteobacteria bacterium UBA4475 | reverse complement strand
ATACATCACGACTTCACGACGATTCCTCCGTGGAACGCACGCTGGATCGATTTCACTACCGCGAAAAAGTCCCCTTTGTGTATACTGTGACGTCAGAAAATTGAGCGACCGTCATGCCATCAGATCCTGCAACACTTGCGGCAACCGCCTCCACAACTGCCTCCAAAACAGCCTTAACAACCAAAATTAGCTGTGCTGAATTTCTCGAAATGCGCCATCCCGTTGACACCTTGCAGTGGCGACTGCCCGTCGTTGAGCGAACCACCGGCGGCCGCGGCTCCCTGTTTGGCGGCGTTGGGCTTGCTGCAGGAGTCATTGCTTTAGAACAAGCGAGCGGTAAACCTATTATCTGGGCTACGGGCCAATACCTGTCGATCACCCAACAACCGGCAGTAGTCGACCTTGAAGTATTGTTACCCGCAGTGGGTCGCAACGTCACGCAGGGCCGTGTGGTTGGCCACCTCGGCGACAAGGAAATTATTACGATACTTGGCGCCTGCGGATCTCGGCCCAATGCCGTACAACGTCTGTGGGAGACAATGCCCGACGCACCACGGCCTGAAGCATGCGAAGCGCTGGGAAACCACCACGAGACAGACTCGCTGCATCAGCATGTCGACGTTCGAATGGCCCGGGGCATGTTCGGCTTCTCCGGCACTGGCACTCCCAGCGGCGATGCCGGTAGTATGTTGTGGGCAAGAATGCCCGGTGTACATCACGATGCCGGAGCACTAGCGATTATTGCCGATTATATGCCGTCAGCTTTGGGCAATGCTTTAGGCCAGGTTACCCACTGCACCAGCATCGACAACACCATCCGGTTTGCCGACTTGTGTGACAGCGAATGGGTGTTATGCGATAACCGTATCGAATATATCGGCAATGGATTCGGCTACGGCACAGTCAATATGTGGAGCGACACAGGCCGTTTGCTTGCTACTGCGAGTCAATCCATGATCGTCCGAGTCCCTGCGGAATAAATACCAAAGCGCGCACTGGCTGGCGGCAGAAAGCGCGCCGCCTCGGTGCTCGCCCCCAGCTGGATCGTCGCTGTGTCAGCTAAAGCATCCTCGTTGCGCAATCCAGCCTAGTCGAATAAGTCCTTAAAGGATTTTCACATCACCGCACCCGGGTTTCATCGACACCCATCGACGAGCCCATCGCCAAACAGCCCTTTTTATTCTACTATCGAAATGCGCAAGCCAACCCTATCAAAGGTGGCTGCCCTGCCAGACACGCGCGCAGCGTTAATATATAGAGGTTTAAGGCATATGATCACTCAACAACGCGTGATGGAGATACTGAACAAAGGCAGCGGACAGGATCGCACGAGTTTAATTTGCGATCGATTCCTAGCGATACTAATCATCCTTAACCTTGTCTGTATCTGCCTCGAGTCGGTGCAAACCATTGCGCAACAATATGCTACCGTCTTGCTGTACTTTGAGATCTTTTCCGTGAGTGTCTTTAGCGTCGAATACGCACTACGGCTTTGGTCAAGTCCACTAAACCCGCATCTCAAGGGTAAGACTGCAAACCAGCGCCGTTTTTCCTACATAACGAGCTTTACCGGGGTGATTGATTTGCTCGCGATATTGCCGACCTTTTTGGCAGTCTTCGGCACCACCATGGACCTGCGTTGGCTGAGAACATTGCGTTTGGTACGTTTACTTAAACTGTCTCACTACTCCTCAGCCCTAGAAGATCTATTTTCCGCAGTCTACCAAGAGCGACGATCCTTTCTTGCCGCGATGTACATTATGTCTATCGCCCTGTTTATGGCCAGCGCGCTGATGTATCTGGCAGAGAATGCAGCACAACCTGACAAATTTAGCTCAATTCCCCAAGCCATGTGGTGGGCTGTAGTGACACTCACAACAGTCGGCTATGGCGATGTCGCGCCCATCACGCCCCTCGGTCAAATCATCGGCGCTTTGACCGCCATATCGGGCATTTGTGCTGCAGCGCTGTTGACCGGGATCGTCGCATCCGCATTTGCGAACCAGATGGCACGTCGCCAGGCTATTTTTGAAGCTGAGGTGAACACCGCTCTACACGATGGTGAAATATCCAAGGACGAAGCCAGCACGATTGAGATGCTACGCAATGAATTCAAAATCACCGAGGAACACGCACTGGCCATCATCCAACTGGCTAAAGAAAACCATGACATAAAATGAAGATTAATTACGGGTGTTATTTCTCATCATTTCAAACTGACTATCAAGATAAGTACCAATTCCCTGCATTTGATCAACCAGCGTATCCATCGCGGCAAACTGCTTAAGATAGCCCTCATAAGCTGCTGTAAGGCGCAGCTCAATGTTAGCTAAGCGTTCCTCATAATCGACGATGGACAATTCCGCATTGCTTTGCCGTGTCTTCAAAGCGCCAGTATCAGAGATCAATTCATCTAACGCTGTCACGGTATCCGCGGCAAAGCCTTTTGACGCTAATGAAAACGCATTTTGATCATTTGTGTCGGCTGACAACATTGTCACAACATCATCGAAGTTAGTCGCGACAACCGAATTATAAATTTCCTCGTCCAATGACAAGTTCCCATCAACACCTAACTGCACACCAATGTCTCGCAGTGCGCTGACTGAAGTTCCCGGCGTCGAGGAGTCTGCTAACATCGCATCACGTACTCGATCACGGAGCATTCTCACAGTGGAATAATCAGACGACAAGGAACCGCTAAACTCACTCAGTGTCGAATCCGAGCTCGCCAATTCAGACAACAGAAGATTAAAATCATTGTAGGCGACAATCAATCCATCCACAGCTGCTCGCATCGGGGCTTGATCTTCTTCGACCCGCACACTAATCGCCTGACTTGTGTCTGCTTCCAATAAATTGAGCGTCACACCCGGAACCAGGTCCGTAAAACTATTAGTTTCCCGTGTAATATTTGTAATCCCGTTCATGGTCACGATTGCGTCCGCGGCACTGCGTAACGCATTCGAGCTGAAACCTAGATCCACCGTAGAACTGACAGAATAACTATTATCTGCCCCTGTAGGGCCATCTAGCACAATGCGCCAATCATCTCCTGTCGAGCTGGTATTTATTAGTAACGCACTAACACCAATGTCGGCTGCATTAATTGCATCAACTACACCCTGCGGCGTATCAGTAACCACACTAACTTGATGACTAACCGGGCTGGCCGCACCCAAAGACACGGTGATGGAAAATCCGGCACCGGCGTTCAATACAGCCGCTGAACCCGACTGTGAGCTCGACATATTACTTTGACTCTGCGCTAACTGCTGAACAGTGATATCGTAGACTCCGATCACAACATCGTCGCCATTGGTTTCGACGCCTATCGCGCTGGGAGCCGAAGACACCGCACTAGTCGCCCTTAACTCGCGCACATCATCCATCGAGGCCATAACATCGCTCAGTTCAGAAATACTATTGTAGGCAATAGAGTAACCTGAGATCGAGAGCGTTTTTTCTTCGATTTTGCTATTGATACGTGCCTTTAACGCCGCATTTTCTGCGTCCGCTAATGATTGCGCCAAGTTCTTGATATCGATACCAGAACCAGCATTCAGGGTCTGTACGATTGTCGATGCACTTGTAATTTCACTCATTAAAATACCCTATCTTGATCTCTAACGTGCTGACAAAACGCCATCAAAACATCATTGCTCGCTAAACGATGGTAGGTTCTGCAAACGGCTGCTACCGTTCTTTAGCGTATATAATCTAACAAACTCATTTGTGCGATCTTTGCAAAACTACTCTGAACTGCTTCCAGCGCAACCATCTGCGCGGATAACTCGGTAACCAGAACCGAATAGTCAACATCCTTTTCTTTGGATAAAACCCCCTCCAGAATAATTTTACTTTCTGCGTGTATATCCTGCTCTGATTCTATATTTGAACGTTCAACGCCAATAGACACCAATGCCAGCGTGGCTTTCTGCTGAATAGCATCAAGATCACCAATACTATCGGCAACTGCTGCGCCACCGCCTTCAGATAGCGACACCACCAGCTTATCGAGCACGTCAAAAAAACCCTGCTCAATCGGCTCACCATCACTTCCTATCGAAGTCACGGCGCCAAACACTTCTGTCCCCGGCCTGTTTAATTCTACAGTCCGACTTTTCGCGATGTTCACATTCAAAGTTTCATAATCGCCAGAATATGACACTTGACCTGAATCAGCTGATTGAAATGCGGGACTTCCTGACAAACTGCCAGCAAAAAGGTAACGACCCTCATTATCCTGTGAATTCGCCAAGCCCAGCAACGCGTCCCTAAGCCCTTTGACTTCAATGCCTATGTATTCACGATCAATATCAGCCACGGTATCCGAAGCCCCTTGTATCGCTAATTCCTGAATCCTAATTATTATGTTATCCACGCCGCGGACTATGGACTCTTCATTCGCAAGACGTTCATCCACCAACGTAAGATTTCGCTGAAAGCTTTCTCGCTCAGCAATCGCGGTTTCTAATCGCAGTACTACTGCCGCCAGTTGGGGTTCGTCACTGGCTTTGACTAATTTAGTCCCTGTGGCGAGTTGAGCCTGCATATCAGCAATCTTCGATTGTGAGGTTACAATCTGGTTCGAGCTGTTGTTAAACATCTGATTCGTTGATATTTTCATGTTTTAGCCCTGCCTTAATTGCTTGCACTGAGAATCGTGTCAAACAGCTTCGAGGATGTTTGAATCACCTGTGCTGCTGCCTGAAAAGCTTGCTGAAATCTAATTAACGATGCCGCTTCTTGGTCTAGACTAACGCCCACTTTTGAATCTCTTTTTTCGACGGCCTGCTGATAGACAACCTCTAAAGCGTCATTTGCTATGGTTGCGGCAAAACTTTTAGTACCCACGTCGTTAAGTATTTTGATGTAACCGCCCGAAAACGTATTACCACCGACGAAAACTCTTTCTTGCTGAAGATTTGCTAGCGCAGCAATAGACCCATTATTGCCAGAACCTGCTGCTGCTGGCTCTATAACAAATTCATCACCTGCTTCTGGCGCTTGATCAAAACGTACCGTGATATCGCCGTACTGCACACCAATTAGATGATCATAAATTCGCTTCGCTACGATCGAACCAGATTCAACTTCGGTGATCGAGTAAGTTCCATCATCGGAAAAGCTGATCGAAAATTTAGCTTCCATAACTCTTGGGCTATTGCTTTGATTGAGCACACCGCCTGAAGCAGCCTTAACTGAAGTACTACCTGGCTCATCTCCCGTCACCAATATCGCTAAATCTTCCGGCACTGTTCCTGAAAAATACAATCCCGTTGACAAACCAAGTGCGGCTAAATCTGCGGGCTTACCACCGTGGCCTGCAGAGGTTACCAAGTCAAACTGAAGACCATCCGCCGAATCCAGGATTATCTGACCCGAATACAGTTTTGAGGATAGTCCTAGGGTATTAACCCCATCAACGTCAGTACTGGCAAGCGTAATGCCTTCGCCTTCGTGACCCGGCCTATTCAACAGATTAATTTTTCCATCGACATCAATATATGCATCAATATTTGTCGCAGCACTTGCACCGTTAATAACCGAAACCAGCGCATCTACATTAAGAGCTGATTCTGCGCCGGTAATAACCACATTGTTCAGCACCAAACTCGAGCCGTAGGCTAACGTTGACGGATTTACCTTGAGCAGGTTAGTCGCTTGCGCTGACACCCCAGTATCGTCGCTCTGCTGGTTAAGCCACGCAACCACGTCTAGTGCCGATAACTCTTCATTAGCTGGCAACACTAGTTCACTAAGCGCGATACCATTCAACCGCAAATCACCAGCTCCAATAATCGATTCGTCGACACCTGTAGCATTTACTTGCTGAGGAATTGATCCCGTGGTCACCGTGGTTAATGTACTTGTCGCACCGAGCGCGGTCTCAGCTCGATAGCCATAGACTATACCTAAATCTCGATAACTCGCGACGGCTTCGTTTTGCAATGCTGCATCACTGTAAACTGCCAATGAATCGAAAAACTCATTCGACAACAGCGTTTCAGGATCTGAAACTGATCCACCTAGCAATTGAACACCGTTGGCTGTCACCAACTGCAACTGCACAGAACTCGTCTCACTCGGCTGTATTTCAACCCTAAAATTGGTCGTTCCCGATGGCACCTGGGCCCAAAGCTCGCTACTACTGAAGCTAACGGTAGCGTCGAATTGACGAACATTAGCTGTTGACAAATCAAACACACCTGGGGCCACTAAGCTCGCATTTGGGCTGGAGTTGCTGTATTCAATCTGAGGCAGCGCTGACGAAACATTAGCAGAGGAGGCCATTACAGTTAATCGACTTGCCGCTGCGACTTCATTTTCGTTTTGTATAACCATCGTCATAAACTTGGCCGGACGGTCAACCACAGTTAACGTGAGAACTTCACCATCCTGTAAATCGCCGACATTTTTTAGCTTTACTCCATGAAGATCAACCTCACCTACATCATTAGCGGCGAAAAATGTCCTGACAGCATTGTCATCAACGATGAATCCATTATTTTGTTTGTCCCATGTTAGCGTCAACTGTTCACTAACCGCTTCCTCAGAATTGACGACACTGACATTCAGGTTGCCGAGGGAACCACCTGTCTGCGATTCTATTTCAACAGTCGGATCGACACGAAAAATATCCCCACCTAAATTACCATTCAAATCTAATCCCGCACGATGAACATCGTTAACCTCACTAGCCAGCGTCAAGGCAAAATGATCTAAATCTTCTATGGCTCTATGTAAAAGGTTATTCTTGAGGTCCAACAAGCCACCTACCGAACCACCCTGTAATCCTGGCAGTTGATACTGTTGCCCCTTAGCCTGCCCGCCTTTCAACTCGAGTGTGATGGTCGACCGATCAATAACACTGGTACCATGGGCTACTCTCAGTACACTTGCATTTTGCCCTTTTAAAAGACTCGAAGTTTCCCCTCCTCCAGCCAAACGCACGTCAGCCGCTCCAGAGGTCGCAATCTTGACCTCTATCTTCACTAATCCTGATAGCTCTCTTAACAGTAAGTCACGCTTATCCAGCAATGCCGCAGGCTGACTAGCTTCTGTTAGCTTGCGTTGTAGTTTGGTATTAATTATAGCTAGCTGATCTGTGATGCTGTTAATTTGCTTCACACCGTTGTCAATATCTGCTGTTGCCTCTGACCCAATAGCATCCAACTGCCCAGCAATAGACGACATTCTTGTTGCAAGAAAATCAGCCGCAGCCAGAAAGCTTGTTCTAAGAACAGTCGAACTCGGGTTAGTCGTTAGCTCATTAGCACCTGCAAAAAACTTATCCATAGCGCCCGATAGCCCTGCCGTATCGGAACCCATAACATCAACGATACGATTAGCGTACTGAATTGTTGGCTGCTGGAAACTGAGCTCACTGGTGCTGTTGCGAAGATTTTCTTCAGCAAAAGCATCATAGGCTCTAGTAACAGACTCGACTGTAGAACCGGTCCCAAGATAGTAAACGCCTTGAAGGCTAGGAGAATTTTCGACGCTCACAATTTCCTGTCGAGAATACCCCTCAGTATTCATGTTCGCTATGTTATTACTCACCGTCGTTAAGGCTTGACGGTATAGCTGCGTCGCTGAGGTGCCTATTGACAATAAATCGGTCATAATTGCTTCACACTATGTAGTATTGCTGGCTTTCCAGGCTGTAATTCTAAGGGCCTGCAAACCAAATTTTGGTCCTTTTTTACACCAACTCTGAGATCTTCTTTAAGCTAGTACTCAACGAGTTTTTATATTAGTAAAATCTGTTTTATAGCCATCCGCCGATTTAGCGCTCGCTTCTTGCTTACCGCTTATCATATTCGAATGACTGACGAGCCAATCGGCTACACCCAGTGATCCGCGGTCCGCCATCGAGATTGAAATTTCCTTATCAAACATCTCTTGATAGGTATCTAACTCACTTGACTCTGAATTTTCATCTTTAAAAGGCTCTATGGCAGCGCGCATTGATTTCATCATATCCTGCAGGAACATCGCTTCGAATTGAGTACCGACTTTTCGAGCTGCGGCATTCTCATCGGTAGTCGCCTCCACCCGCAACTTAGCCAGACCCGCAATATCATAAAATCCCGTAGACACTTCCATCTATATCACCACTAGTTCTGCTCGCAGACTGCCTGAGCGCTTCAGCGCTTCCAAAATAGCAATCAACGATGAAGGGGTTGCGCCAATGCGATTGACTGCGTCAACAATGTCTCTAAGTTCAACGCCTGATTCAAACATAAACATATTGCCTGCGCCGGCTTCAGAGACTTGTATATCCGCGTTCGCAACCTCGACAGTTTCGCCCTCGGCGAACGCGTTGGGTTGAACCACATTATTGTCGGTATTGATTCGAACTGTAATTGCACCGTGGGACACAGCAGCAGCGGTTACTCTGACACTGCGATTAATTACTGCAGTACCAGTCCTTGAATTAACAATCACTCTGGCCGTAGGCTCTCCTGGCACAACTTCTAAGTTTTCGATAGCGCTCATGAAAGCAACACGCTCGCGCCCCTCATCAGGGACTAAAAGTGCGACAGACACACTATCTAAGGCCTCTGCAGTTCCCCAACCAAACGTCTCATTAATCATATTTGCGATCGCGTTGCTCGTAGAAAAGTCTGCGTCTCTGACGTTAAGAACGACGTGGGAGCTGTTGTTAAATGGGGTTTCTACCATACGCTCGACGATAGCGCCGTTAGGAATACGACCTGAGGTTGGCACTCCAATTTCAACGCTGGTACCCGCCGCGTTCACAGAAACTCCGGTCACCGTCAGTGGACCTTGTGCTAGTGCGTAGATTTGACCATCGACACCTTTAAGCTCAGCCATGATCAGGTTGCCACCACGCAGACTGCTCGCCACACCAATCGCCGACACATTTATATCAATTCTCTGTCCAGGCTTAATAAAGGGTGGCAGCTCTGCCGTCACCATTACCGCCGCAACGTTCTCCAGCTTCAAATCTTTTCTGGCATTCTGGCTGGCCAAATCCCGCAGACTGTCTCCTAGATCAAACTCTGATATAGGACCATCGACACTGACACCCAGACCCGACAAGAATGACTTCAAGCTTTGCCCGGTGAATGACAAGTCTTTTCCATCACCAGTTCCACCCAATCCAACAACCAGCCCGTAGCCCACCAATTGGTTTGAACGAACACCACCCACATCGGTTAGGTCCTTGACTCGATCTGCTGATACAGTCATTGACGCACTGCAAAAAACACTTAGTATTAATATTTTTAATATTTTCATTAGAATGGCCACACTTCGTAAAGCGCCCTGGTTAACCAGCCCGGCTTCGACGCAGAAACAAGATCACCGGTACCACTGTAGGAGATCTGTGCGTTCGCGATCCTACGAGATAAAATAGTATTGTCTGGCTGTACATCTACAGCGCGGATCACGCCGCTTAACTTAATGTATTCACTACCCTCAGTGAGGGTCAGCTTTTTGTCGCCCTCGATCAGTAGATTACCATTAGGAAATACTTGCACTACCACTGCCGCTATTGATCCAGATAGAGAGTTCGCCTGACCCGCTGACCCAACGCCTTCACTGGTGATATTGGCACCGCTTAGGCTCAAATCCTGAAAGAAACTACTTCCGGGCACCATCGCTCCGACTTGGTTGACACCTAGCACGTCATTGGTTGATGCCCGCGAAGTTGAAACATTTCCAGATCGCGATGCTTGAGTTGTTTCAGCCAGGACAACGGTGATCAGGTGTCCGATCTGAATATCGCCTGATTGATACGCTCGTCGTGTTGGATAAAGGCGATTGCCATTATCGAAGATCGAACCCGTACGAACCACATCCTGTACAACAGGAATACTTTGACTTGGATAAGCCGTACGCTCAAACGGCGCAGGTGCCACCGAAGCACACCCCGACAAAATGAGTGGTAGAATCACCAGCGAGGAAGACCTCATAGCCTTAATCCTTATAAGTTATTATTGAGGAATCTCAGCATGCCATCAGCAGCTGAAATTGCTTTCGAGTTGATTTCATAGGCACGCTGCGCCTCAATCATGTTGACCATCTCTTCAACAACGTTGACATTCGATGCTTCAAGAGTGCCTTGCATAAGACTTCCCACGCCAGCCTCACCAGGAATACCAACGACCGCCTCACCACTAGCTGCGGTCGTTTTGTACAAGTTACGCCCCAGAGGTTGCAGTCCCGAATTGTTCACGAAACGGCTGACCTCTAACTGCCCCACTTGCACGGCTCCGGCACCTGCTTGCAACTCCGCGGTAACCGTGCCGTCGCGACCGATGGTGATGCTAGAGGCGTCAGCTGGAATAAGAATCGCAGGGATTAACATTTGTCCACCAGAGGTTACCATCTCACCCTGCGCCGACAATTTGAACGAGCCGTCTCTGGTGTATGCTGTACTACCATCGCCTTGTTCTATCGCGAAGTAACCGTCGCCAGCAATTGCAATATCCAATGCGTTCTCAGTGGACATCATGCTTCCTTGCATATGCAGTTTTTCAGTGCCCACAACTCGCGTGCCGGTACCTAGCATCAAACCGGTCGGTGATTCCGAGGTCGCGTCAGTTTGACCGCCTGGCTGAACTATATTTTGATATATCAAATCTTCGAATATCGCCCTGTCTTTCTTAAAGCC
>DGOD01000347.1 GCA_002389265.1 Gammaproteobacteria bacterium UBA4475 | reverse complement strand
GCCAGTTCCTCCGTTGCCACGCCAAACTCAGCGATGCCACTGACAAAGAATATGTCCGAAATTGCGCCGATGAACAAGGGCCCAAATCCGTAGCCGATGAGATTGACGACAAACAGTAATACAGCGGTGGCCATTGCTCGCACACGCATGCTCACAACACCCTGGCCAATAGTGTACTGGGCGGCGAGGTAGCCGTACTTCACGAAACCGCCGATCATCAGACAGGCGGCAGCAAGTAGCAGACTCTGTGTGGTGAAAGCAACAATATAGAATGGGATCGACAACGCCAAACCTATGCCTGGCACCCACGCGATGGCACCCGGGTGTTTTTTGTAAAGCTTTGTTGCTAGCCAGCCTGTGGCGAAGGTACCGATAGCGGATGACAATGACACTGGCGCGTTGATCCACATGGCGGCCTCACCGGTGGAAATTTCGTGAGCTCGAACCAGAAAGATTGACTGAAACGAGGAAATTCCGTAACCACAGAAAGCCGCCACGGTAGCGCCAGCTGTCATTAACCAGAAAGCCGGCTTGGTCGTTAGCTCACGGATTGCTTCGCGCAGCTCGACTTTTTCCTTGGAGCCCTTTGCAACTGGATCTGTGTAACCACGCGGCGGCTCTTTGACCGTTAATTTGAAAATGACGGCAATCATCAGGCCTGGCAGGCCGACTACAAAAAAAGCGGTTCGCCAGTCGTACGTATCAGTCACCCAACCACCGATAAGATTGGCGAACATCGTGCCAAGTGTTACGCCCATGGCGTAGACGCCCAGCGCCTGAGACCTATCGCGCGGCGCGAAATAGTCAGCGATCAAAGAGTTGGCCGGTGGTGTACAGCCCGCCTCGCCAATACCGACGCCGACACGACACATCAGCAAAATCCAGAACGCGCCGATGGTGATAGAGCCAATGGTGATCTCGGTTGCCAGCCCACAGAGCGCCGTCATTAAGGACCACAGGGCAACACAGACAGTCATAATCCACACGCGGTGAGCCCCATCGGCATAGCGAGCCAGAGGAATACCCACAATGGTATAGAGAAGGGCAAAACCGAAACCGGTAAGCAGGCCGAATTGGGTGTCGGAAATGCCGAGCTCCGGTATAAGATCCGGACCAACGACGGCGAGCAGACCGCGGTCAACGAAATTCATAATATAAATAATCGTTAGTGCGGAGAGCACATAGGTTCGGTACCGTTTGGTACCATAGCCCGTGACGTTAGTCTGCACACCAGCTTCTGTGGATGAGGTTGCTGTTGTCATATATGAATGTCTCTATGGTCTGTGACCAGTATTGTTGGCTTTGACTGTCAATATTCCACTTCGCGCGCTTGCCTGTCAGCATCAAGTCTGTCGGCACAAAGGCCCACAGTCTAGTGGGATATAGCGCCAAGGGCTATGGTTGTCACCAAATTCAGGGGGCAGAGCCAAGCACCAGAACCAAGCGCCAGAGCCTAGTTCCAGAACCAAGCGCCAGAGTCAATGACGCAATGCTTCAACCTGACTGCGACAATCTTCAGCTCCAGGGACGAGGCCGATATTGAGGCGGCGTCTAATCTTTTGAATGACCTTGATTAGGGAGCGTGGCATCGACCTTATACGGTACGCTAGCAGACAGGCAGTCTGATTCTCTCCCATACACAAGTATTCCGGGCGCGGTGTTCCGATCTCTAATTGATGGGTGTCTCGATCTTTCATATACTCACGAGTCGATTGAATCACGCGTCTAAAAACTGAAGGTGCATTATGCCTATGATTATTCATTCCAGCCCGCTGCCCGATGTAGACATCCCGTCTGTCACGATTACCGCGCATGTATTACGCAAGGCCGAGGCGCTGGCTGACTTGGTTGCGATTCGGGATGCCGCGGGCACCAGCAGCTACACTTTCGCGGAGCTTAGCAACGCCATTCACGCCTTAGCAGGTGGTCTGGCTGCGCGCGGCATCGCCCCGGGCAAGGTGGTTGGTCTTATGGCACCCAATCTGCCGGAATACGCTGTGGTATTCCACGGTGTTGCCGTCGCCGGCGCTGCTGTCACCACCATCAACCCCACCTATGGTCCGCAAGAGGTCATGCACCAGCTTAAAGATGCCGGTGCGACCATGCTGTTTACGGTGCCCATGTTCGCGGCAACCGCCTTGCAGGCCATCGAAGGCACAGCTGTGACTGAGGTTATTATTATCGGTGATGCTGTGCCCGGCACGACCGCCATGCGCGAGGTTTTTGGTGATCCCATCGAGCAGGTCCCCGTCGATGCAGCCACGCACACCGTGGTATTGCCCTACTCGTCTGGAACCACGGGCTTACCTAAAGGCGTCATGCTGTCGCATCGCAATCTGGTGGCGAACATCGAACAATGCATCCATGCGATTCGCTATCAGGAAAACGAGGTGGCGCTGGCAGCCCTGCCGTTCTTCCATATTTACGGCATGCAGGTCTTGATGAACGGCCTGATCAGCAACGGCGTGGCAACCATCACCATGCCCCGGTTCGATATGGTGGAAGCATTACAGGCGGTACAAGCGCTGAAGATCACCCGCTTCTTTGCTGTCCCACCCATCATCATTGGTTTGGCGAGCGCGCCCATTGTCGACCAGTACGATCTGTCATCTGTCAAACAGGTGTTTTCTGGCGCAGCCCCGCTGGGTGCAGAACTCGCCGCCAAGGCCGCTGCACGACTCGGTTGCGAGGTGGTCCAAGGCTTTGGCATGACCGAGCTCAGCCCCGTGAGTCACTCGACAGTTGAGGGCGACTATCGCCCCGGCACCAGTGGTGTGACCATCTCCAACACCGAAAGCCGCATTGTCGACCCGGACACGGGAGAAGATCAGCCCGTTGGCGGCCGCGGCGAGCTCTGGGTGCGTGGTCCACAGGTCATGACAGGGTATTTGAATAATCCCAAAGCCACCGCGGAAACCATTGATGCTGACGGCTGGCTGCATACCGGTGACATTGCCGTTATCGATGAACACGGCCACATGAGTATCGTCGACCGCATGAAAGAGCTCATCAAGTTCAAGGGTTTCCAGGTCGCTCCAGCAGAGCTGGAAGCACTACTTATCACGCACCCGAAAATTCTCGATGTTGCGGTCATCGGCATTGCCGATGAGGAAGCGGGCGAAGTGCCCAAAGCGTTTGTCGTGGTGACACCCGACAATGAAGTCACCCTGGAAGAAATCCAGGCACTGGTCAGTGAAAATCTGGTGAGTTACAAGCAGATCCGTGTGCTCGAGCTGATCGACGCCATACCTAAAAGCGCCGCTGGCAAAATTCTTCGAAAAGAGCTCCGCAATCGTTAACT
>DGOD01000132.1 GCA_002389265.1 Gammaproteobacteria bacterium UBA4475 | reverse complement strand
TGATTCTAAGCATGTGGGCGCAATTTTCGGATCGAAATCGAGCTTTTTGGCAAGGTTCACTGGAATATAAGTGCCCCCAGACATGATTAACTCAATTGCACTTAGTACCATATCCACAGGCGACGACTTAAGGATAAAACCGCTGACACCGCACTCATAGACTTTAGTAGCAACCTCTGCGGTGGACTCGTCTGAAAATATTACCACCGATATCTCGGGATATAAGTTTCGCAACACCAGGGCACCCTCAGCGCCTCTGGTATCCTTGAGGTTTAGGTCAAGGGTTATTAAGTCGAAGCTTGTATCCTGTTGCAGAATTTCTTGGGCGGCTTCGAAAGTTCCACAAACCACCACCTCTGTAAACAAGCCAGTAGACAACAGCGCAGATTTCACCGCATCCCTCACTATGGGATGGTTCTCGACAACTAGAGCATTCATTATCACGTCACAACGACTCGCAGATACAGCTTGTTAGTACCGC
Organism: Gammaproteobacteria bacterium UBA4475; assembly: GCA_002389265.1. Taxonomy (GTDB): domain Bacteria; phylum Pseudomonadota; class Gammaproteobacteria; order Pseudomonadales; family Azotimanducaceae; genus UBA4582. The sequence goes on along the minus strand of DGOD01000132.1, from coordinate 8,279 downwards.
AAACTATAGCTGAGGGAGGTGACCTCGACACACACGATAATGGACCCATTTCCGATTAGTATTTTGCTTGCTACGGCAAGCCAGTTCATCATTGGAACACCTTGGCCAGGTTATAGGGCCGGTGAACAGCCCTGCCGTAGCAACCGGTAAACTGCAGCGAAATACATCATCGTTTTGATTCAGCTCGCGCCTAGACTTAGTCAAGCTCCCAGACTTCGGCATTGAAAACTTTGGTTCCTAAGTCCACTGTAGAGATATGCAGTATCCTCGCGAGATCATCGTCATCAAAACCATAAACCTTGAGTGATGTACCAGACCTAGACCATAAACCTAGCGTCATAGATTGCTCCAAATGGCCCGCATCGTCGATAGCTTGCACGGTGCCGGTGAAGTACCCCTTGGTGTGCGCTGCATTTGTGGCCACCATGTTATGGGTTGCGTGTACCATGCCGTACTTCCCCGCAATGCCCTCGTAGGTAATACTCATGCCGTTGTCATTCATCGTGATTGACGCGACATTGAGTGAGACCTCAAGAGGTTCGCCAAATTTTGTTTCTGCTGCTAGCGCCGGGCAGGAAAACAAAAAGGTTAATAGCAATGCCGTAAGTATCTTGTCAGCTTTCATGATAAAACTTCCACCTCGTTTGGTTATAATCTAGGCATACTCACAAGGCTGATAGGTAAAGTATATATTAGTTCGGTATTGGTTCGCGGCGTGACTAGCGGCCATACGGCACTCAGCGGGGGCTTAAATGTCGCGAAGATGAAGCGTAAATGATGTACCTACCAGAATCGTATTAACCGCAACAGCCCAACTTTAATGGACGGGTTACTGCTGATTTCATAGGGCTACAATTCATGGACCTTAACCATCAGCTCAGTATAACCTTTGACAAAGGTTGAGTAGGTTCGCTTGGGTTTGGCGACGACCTCAACCTTGCTGAAACGCTTACTGATCTCTTCCCAAAGAATGCGTAGTTGCATCTCGGCCAAACGATTGCCCATGCAGCGGTGAATACCGAAGCCAAATGACAAGTGATGACGAGCCCTGGCACGATCGATCAAAAACGCGTCAGCGTTTGGTATCACATCGCTGTCACGATTACCCGATACGTACCACATCACCAGTTTGTCGCCCGCCTTAATTTTTTTGCCACCCAACTCAGTGTCAACGAGCGCCGTTCGCCGCATATGAGCGAGCGGTGTTTGGTAACGAATAATCTCTGAAACCATATTTGGTATCAGGTCAAGATTGCTACGTAATTTGTCATACTCCTTGGGATTCTGATTCAAGAACAACACGCCGCCAGAGATGGAATTACGGGTGGTGTCGTTACCGCCAACAATCAGTAGTAGTAAATTACCCAGAAACTCAAAAGGCCCCATGTCTTTAGTGTCTTTGCCATGGGCCAGCATGGAAATCAGGTCCGATTTGGGCGGCGCCGCGGCGCGAGCGTTCCATAACTGCGTGAAATACTGCAAGCATTCAATCAACTCAGCCCGCTTCTGCTCACCAGACTCGACGATCCCGACCCCTGGGGGAGTCGTTGCGATATCAGACCAGCGCGTCAGCTTTCGGCGATCTTCAAAAGGAAAATCGAATAAGGTTGCGAGCATCTGTGTGGTTAGCTCAATGGACACCAGATCGACCCAATTGAAAGCTTCACCCCGTGGCAAGCTATCCAGAATGGTCGCCGCTCGCTCTCGAATCGTGCCCTCTAGCAGAGCTAGATTAGGCGGTGCGACAGCGGATGCTACCGTGGCTCGCTGCAAGTCATGTTTCGGCGGGTCCATAGCAATGAACATACCGAAGCCGTCCCATTGTTGTTTCTTCTCGCCCGCGCCGTCTTGCGGCTGTTGAGTCGGCACCCCACCCAGGCCACCGATCGTGATGCCCTGTGCAGAGGAATAGGTATGAAAGTCCGTATCGACCTTGACGATATCCTGATACTTGGTGACCGACCAATAAGGCCCAAAGCCACTGTCAGCACAATAGTGTACCGGGTCTTCCTCACGTAGACGCTTGAAGTAATCCCACTGAGCGTCTTGCTGGAAGATGCTCGGTTGAGCCACGTTGATCTCATTCAGGGGCAAGGCGTAGGGATCTGGAATATCCACATCAATTGGGGCTGAATCGACGTTAGGGCTTGTGTGTTCGCTCATAGGGCGCCTCTAAATTGTTCGCATGGCATTAGGTTCAAACCGTAACGATCAGCATACTCCAAAAGACGGCACAAAAAAGGGGCCCCGAGCTCAAGACCTTCCTGCAGACCCTGCAGTTTTGCTTAAAATCACTACCTACTCCACTGAAAAAACCGTGCTACTGCATTCAGCCATAGCCATCGCCGCCAGATTTGGTATCATCGTTCCCGGAAGAGCGTCGTCCCCGGTGGGGCGCGCGGCCTTCAAAGCCGTTGAGCTGCTGTCAAAGTGGCTGGTCGGGTTCGACTCCTGCCTCTTCCGCCATATAGAGCACCTAAGCCCATGATATTATGGGCTTTTTATGCGCGAGACTTTCTTGACCATCAAAACGACCATCAATATTATTATTGATTGGTTGACCGTCCAGAACACCCACTATCGCCAGCTGCCAACGCCCTACTACTCTTTTGTTACCTGGCTCGCCGAGGCTACGCGGTGGATACGCCAGCACGGTTAGAGCACACCAACGCCAGCGGCATCCTGGAATAATCTACCAGGGGCACAGACTCGATCGATTGGGCAGGGAGAATCGCCAAAATCGGTGACTAGCCGAACGCTGCAGTGGCGCGACACCCCTTTCCAGAAGTCCTCAGAGTACCTTGGAGGAGCATTGAGCCTTTTGACATACCCTGTAGTCTGTTCGAAGTTCGAGCCCTGTGACGCATTCTGGACCCTTGAAGCCTGGTGTACATCGACTGCTTCCCAAGGCCGTCATTTTTGAAGCGGCGATCACCAAGGCCCTCCCCAACCGAAAAGCACTAATCTGCTCAATGAGTGCAGTGGAGCACGGTGGTGACAACGCAGCATACGAGGGCTTCTTCGACATGCTGATACAGAAGGCAACTCATCACATGAAGTATCCGACCTTGGACAGTGCCACGGCCAACGTGATTCACTACATCAAGTGAACCCATAATCGTCGTATCCGGTGAGGTGTCGCGAGGTAGACCTGAGGGGCACACAGGCGATTCAAAAACGCCCGTGGAGATGGGGCAGAACCCCTTCTTTAAATCATGAGAATAAGAACGAGGAGAATAAGTCGTTTAAGCCGCACCTCCCTGAGAACGCAAAAAATTTTGTTAGTGGGATATTTTGTGATAGGCGTCTGATACGTGACATGCGTACCCTAGTTTAGGCTTGGACCCGATTTCATGATATCTGGCATTGGCGTTTCCCTACCAAAATATTACCCCCACAGACTTCTTCTAACAAGAAACGCCAATCAGCATGCTTTTGCAATCCAGGGTAAATGTGGTCTATATTTACTATCCTCCCCGTCTTGCCTTCTCCCGCCGAGATAGGTTCGCTATGCCGCGGCAACCGCTCTCGCAATTTCTCCCCAACGATTTATCTTAGAGGGATTTCGGTGTATGTCCTCAGCAGCAAGGTAGGTCACAACACGACTCGCTATGCCTTGGTATCGTGCAAGGAGGGCGTCTGCCATATCATCCCATTTAGCCTCGACAGCAAAATGCGCCAGCATTTCATCACTGATTGTATTCGCTAACCCTGCTATGTCACCCTGTTTCATTAACGCGCCAAGTTTAGGCGTCGTGCCTTCGAAGCCAAGGTCATCAAATTGGTAAGCGTAGTTTGGCGTAGAACCGTAGAATGCAATTTGAGTTCTGGCTCGCTGAAGCATGACCGCACGTTCTTCTCGCGTATCACCAGGGATCGCAAACACCGGCACTATGAGATCGACGTCCAATAAAGTCCGGCCAGCTTTGGTTGCCCCGGCTGTGACATCAGGAATAAGGCGATTTTGTAGATAGTGCAAAGAGTGCATCGGATGCACATGCACGCCATCGCAGAGTTCGCCGGCAACACGGCACATGAAAGGCCCCACTGCCGAGATATCAATTTTGATGTCTTCGAACTCGTGACGACCGGGCGACCATTGAGAGGGAAGCAAACTCAGATTGTAGTAGGGCCCCTCGTGATGAAGTTTTTCTTCCTGACGAAATGCTCTTAAACAAGCATGAACCGCAGAAACATAGTCGCGCATCTGCGGCGCTGGTTTGTGGAACTGACTGGCATAGCGGCGCTCAACGTGACCTTTTACCTGACTACCCAACCCAAGCCTGAATCGACCTCCAGTGTTCTCAGCTAACTCCCAAGCTATTTGCGCACTCATCATCGGACTACGCGGAAAGGCAACTGCAATACCGGTGCCAAACTCTAGAGATTTTGTGGCCATGGCAGCCGAGGCAATCATCATCCAGGGGACCTTGGCTGCTTCAGTGAACAACATCCCGCAGAAGCCTTGCTGTTCTAATTGCTGGGCGATCTCAGCACTTTGTGACCAGTTTAACCCGCCAGTCATTAAATCAAATTTCATAAATCCCCTTGTAGACTATTTACCCCATTGAATAGCTCCAATAATGCTGGGGCCAGAGTAAAGTGACAAAGTACGCTCGCTGCCGATGCGAGTATGCCCCAACCACGTTATACTTTCTAATCAGTTTTAGCATTGAAGAACGCAGCTGCTTTCGACCAGAGGCTTATAAAACAGGCATAAACCGTAGCCATCCATCCACAGCACATAGATCCGGTCAAGTCCTCTGCCATGGAACACAAACATTTGGCCAGAGGCCTGATTCGCAGCAAGCGAGGTCTAGACAAGCCCCCCAAACTATCAAACACCTTGCGCATATAGGTGATGCCGGAAACAAGCCAGAGCGCACTGCCGCCAGCACCAAAGTAGCGGAACCCATCTCGCTTCAGGCAAAAAACGTGGGTTTTGGTGAAATATCATCACTGCCCTTGATCGCCCGCGCCAAGCGCTCAGTCATAGGCGCCCGCAGCGTGTTATTGTCCTGCTGGTTGTGGCTTTCAGGGGGATCGCTCTTCAGACCAAACAATTCAACTCCGGCATACCCCCGATAAATCGTCAGGCGCGTCTCTTCAGCTATCAGGGTGGGCATCCGCAAAGGTTTGCTCACATGCAAAATACCGTTCAGTTGGTCTTCTTCGACTAATATCTCACTACGTACCTTGGCTTTCGGATCTGCAGGCAGGAACTCAAAAAAGAGATTTCCCTCCGAGACGCTCCGACAACTTCCGATGAAAATATTGAAGTGCTGGCTCATTGCGTCCAAAAATTAGATTCTCTTTTCTAACAGAAAAATCTTTTTGCATACTTGTCGCCAACGGAAAGTCCTCTCCCAATACTGTGCCCATAAGCAGGTCCATATTCTTTTGCCAATAACGTCTGGCTGACCTCCCCCCAATAATCCAGGCCAATTAAAACTAGAAGATTCTGGCAAAATCACGATAGCAGAGGAGTGATTTTGTGAAGAAGACGAAGTACAGCGAAGAGCAGATTGCGTTTGCTTTGCGGCAGGCGGAGACAGGCACCAGGGTCTCAGAAGTCTGCCGCAAGATGGGGATTTCTGAAGCGACTTTCTACAACTGGAAGAAGAAGTATGGCGGGCTTGGCGTATCGGAGCTGCGGCGACTGAAGCAGCTTGAAGAGGAGAATACGCGCCTGAAGCGGATGGTCGCGGATCTCAGCCTCGACAAGCAGATGCTGCAGGATGTACTGACAAAAAAGCTCTAAAGCCAGCCAGAAAGCGACAGTTGGTTGATTTTCTGCGTGATTCCTATCGAGTCGCCACCCGGCGAGCCTGCCGAGTGTTGCTCACGCACAGGACAGCCTATGAGTATTAGTCCTGCAAGGACCCGGATACGGCCCTTCGAGAACGGATCAAAGAGATCGCGGCAGCCCGGGTCAGATATGGCTACCAACGGATTCACGTTCTTTTGCGACGGGAAGGCTGGCTCGTCAATCACAAGAAGGTCCACAGAATATACTGCGAGGAAGGATTAAACCTGCGACGACGTAGACCCAGACGCCATGTTGCCGCAGCTCGGCGCATGGAGCGACCAGAATCGGTCACGGTGGACCAGTGTTGGAGCATGGATTTTGTTGCCGACAACCTGTTTGACGGGGCGCGTATTCGGGCGTTAACTATAGTCGACAATTTTAGTCGTGAGTGTCTGGCGATTCATGTTGACAAAGGCATTCGGGGAGAGCATGTGGTTAGCCTGCTTGAGCTGATTGGCGATGCACATGGCCGCATACCGGAGCGTATTCAAGTGGACAACGGCAGCGAGTTTATCTCGAAGGAGCTGGATCGCTGGGCGTACGAGCGTGAAGTGACGCTGGACTTCTCAAGGCCGGGTAAGCCTACAGATAATCCGTTCATCGAGTCATCCAATGGGAGCTTCCGCGACGAATGCTTGAACAGCCACTGGTTCTTGTCAATTGAAGATGCACGAGAGAAGATTGAAGCTTGGCGAGAAGACTACAACGCCTTTCGACCTCATTCCTCGCTGGGAAATCTATCGCCCAACGAGTTTGTTGAGAGGCATTTTGAAACCGGAAATCTCTAATTTTGGATGGCCCAGATTTGGGGTGGGGCTCACAGGAGCTATTTACTACAATTTGAAGAGCGAGCTAAAAAGGGGGGAATCACCATCCGAAATGCCTCGATCTCAAATACCCTTGTGTACGTTTTATACGACTGACTTTTACTGGTCATTTTGAATACTCCTTGAGCGACATTGTCACCTATTAGAAGTATTCGTTAAACTGGAGGAGCTTCACGCTGCCCCCACCACTTGCCAAAAACCCAGCGCTTTATCGTAGACATGTCGGATGGAATCATAAAGGCTGCAGGTACAACTAAGAGTGTTAGCAAGGTAGAAGAACTCAAGCCGCCGATGAGCAGAGCGCCCAAACCGTTCCTCCATTCAGCGCCATCAGATGCTGCAATTGCCACGGGTATCATGCCAAAAATTGCGGACAGTGCTGTCATCAAAACCGGGCGTAGCCTCTCAGGACAAGCTGTTGTAATAGCCTCTTGAATTGACATGCCTTGTTCCACTAACTGGTTGGCTCTATCAACCAGGAGAATTCCATTTTTCATTACTATCCCCATCATCCCGACCAATCCAATCTGGGTGAACAGCGACACTTCCATTCCACCGACATAAAGTGCAGCAAAGGCCCCAGAAAAACTCAGCGGAGCAGTGAGCATGATGATTGCAGGCTGGGAGAAGGAGTTAAACTGACTTGCGAGCACCATATATAAAGCAATTACTGCAAGCAATATGGCAAAACCTATTGCCACCGCTGATTCAGCCATGCTTTTTGCATAGCCTTCAAAACTATGGGTTATCGATTGTGGAGGAGGCGAACCTATTAATATCCCCCTCAACTTTGTTGCTGCCTCACCAAGAGAGATACCGGAAGCTGCGTTTGCCAGGATAGAAATTTTTCGAGAACGATCCACTCGATCTATTTGCGCTGCGCCCGACACAAACTGAACATCTGAAATCGAACTAAGCTCAACGGGACGGCCATCCGCACCTCTTACTTGAAGTCTTCCCAAATCTTCAATATTTTGGCGTTGATCTTCCGCTAGCCTAATCCTCACATCGTATCGCTTACCTTGGTCCTCAAAGGTGACCGCATCTACACCACCTAAAGCAATCCGCACCGTGGATGCCAAACTGCTTGCACTGACACCTTGATCGCCAGCGGAAAGACGATTAATAACGACTTGAATTTCAGGTCTGCCTGATTGATAAGAAGATTGAACATCGGAAAAGAGACCACTGGAAATCATTTCTTGCATGACTACATCTGCATATGACTCTATTTCAGCAAGATCAGCCCCCTTAAGGTTCAAATCAATATCAAAGCTCGATGTTCCTGATCCACTCACCCAAGGAACTTCTACAATAGCGGATTTAGTGGCATCAGGGAGTACCCGAGCAATAGCTTGGCGGGCGGCATCCATGACGGGGAACTGGTTTACATCTCGTGACTTTTTGGGCGTCATGGTGACGTACAGTTCTAACAGGTTAGACCGCCCATTTACCCCAGCGCCCACGGTAATGAAGACAGATTCGATATGTTCAATTGAGCGCAGCGCGTCATTCAGGCGGATTGCCTGGTATGCCGACTCGGCGATCCCTGTGCCAAGTGGCAACTCAACGGTTCCCATGAATTCGCTACGGTCCGCCTTGGCTGTAAACCCCGATGGAACCTGTGAGGCGAAAAAACCACC
>DGOD01000266.1 GCA_002389265.1 Gammaproteobacteria bacterium UBA4475 | reverse complement strand
TCTGCCCAGGGGGGGCGATCCTCCTCTCCTCCAAATTTGTCCATATCCATCATGACCTTAAAGAGTGGCTGGTTGATCGATTCGACCTGTGGAATCTGATTGATCGCAGAACGTAGTTGTTCGACGATTTCTGGGTGTTCTACGGAGCGATCAGTTTGTTCGTAAGGATCCTCAGCAAGGTTATACAGCTCGCCTTCCTCGCCGTTGACAATAAGTTTCCAAGGTCCGCGTAGGATTGCCTTACTATCCATGCTCAAAGCCACAAAGTCTGCGCCTGCTTCGCTGTCGGCACCCGTTATGATTCCCCAGCGCGGTTTACCATCAAGCACCTGCTCGGGTATCAGGTTGATATCGGTCAGTTGAGCGATTGTCGGTAACACATCCTGGATGGTGACACGGTCAGCGATAGTGGCAGGCTCGAGGACGGCTGGCCAATACAGAATCGATGGCACCAGAATCCCTCCCTGATATACCGCACCTTTACCGCGCCGGTAGGGTCCATTATCTGAGCCACCGTCCTCAGTATTATGACGCAGGAATTCAAGGAACCCGGTTGGCAGCGGTCGCCCGAAAATAGCAACGAGGTTAGAGACAAGACTCCGCATGCCATCGCTCGCAGCAGCAGGATTCAGACCACCGTTATCACTAAAGAACCAGATCAGTGTGTTCTCCAACATTTTTTCTTCTTCGAGGATTGTCAGGATTCGGCCAATGGCCCGGTCGAGTTCATCAACCATCGCGGCGTGAACAAGTCGGTTCGCATCTTCTATTCCAACGTATGCGGCGATACTCTCCTCGGGAGCTTCATTGGGTAGATGTGGTGCACTGAAGGCCGTATAGAGGAAGAGCGGTCTTTGCTTGTCTCTTTTTTTAATCATTCGCACGGCGGCATCGGCCTGCAAATGCGTCGCATAACCCTCGACTCGCAGGGCTCTCCCGTCGTAATGCCAGTCGAGGCCGCCACCATGGACGTGGTCCCAGTAGCCAACCCCACCGGTGTAGTGTCCATAGACCTCTTCAAATCCTCTGGCCATCGGTAGCATTGCTGAGGTGGCGTGACCGAGGTGCCACTTGCCAACCATCAGCGATTGATACCCAGCATCCTTGAGATATTCCGGCAAAAGTTTGAGCTGTAGTGGCAGGCTTCCCTCCGTGTTTTTACCAATCGCATGGTAAATACCGTGGCGCATAGGGGATTGTCCGGTCATCAGTGAGGCACGGGTGGGACTGCACGTTGCGTGCACGTAGAAGTCAGTTAAGGTCACACCACCTTCAGCAAGCGCATCGATTGAAGGCGTTCGGATTTCGCTGCCGTTGTAACCAACATCTTTCCAGCCCAGGTCATCTGCTACGAGCAGAATAATGTTAGGAAGCTCGGCCTGTGCGAACGATGCGAAAAATAAAAAAAGAAGCAGCAGGGCTCTCATGGGCTAGTCCACAATTTTATTTTCGAGGTGGCCCAGGAAGGTCGCTTCCGTTCGGACATCGTCCCCTGGTTGAAGATAAAAACTCTGATTCCAGATGTTCAGCGGCTTAAATAGAACGCCGGCCGCTGTGCCGGTAAGGATCAACGTGCCTTGTGAAATGGTTTCGCCGGGCATGAGTGGAATTTGGTCCTTTCCTTTTGTGTATTGAGTCCCATGTGAGTGAAGTGCCTGATCTACGATGTCTTCTATGGGCATGATGATGTCCCGCATCCTGAATGACTGTCTCAGTTCGTCGTTGACGAACAAAGTCAGCTCTACAGATAGATAAAATGTTTCAGATTGCGGAATCACAGCAAGGTAGCCAGTGGGCAGACAGCCCTCACACCCTTTGCCTGATGCAAAGCCCGTTAACCCCAACGGGGCCCCAAGGTCGATCTCCCGGATGAGCGTTAAGCGGTCTGTGAAATCGTTACAAAGAACCAATCCGAATTCAGCTGTTTGGCGTTCTGTCGTGATGTCCGACAACGGAAAAAGGCACAACTCAGCCTCGTAATCGAGTCTTGGCAGGAAGGGCACGTTCGCATTCCAGTTGCTGGCAGGCGTGATTTTTGGGAAGAGAAACGGCGGATCCTCCGAATAAACTTCATCCGCGTGTTCCTTGAAATTGGTTCCCGCTGCGATCGAGGGCGGTGAGTAACTGATTGGCATGATCAGAGAATTAAGATCAAACCGCTCTTCGGCGGCATCTAAAGCGATCAAAACATCGCGGTCGGTTAGGGCGAGAAAATTAATGAGGTCTATAGTTTGCTCTTCACCGTTCCAGGCGGAGAGATTAATCCCTCTGATGGCATCACCCAAGTGCTCTGTCACCAAAATTAAACCCAGTGGTGACCGCGCAAACGTTAGCGCGATGTCTCGATCAGCGATGATGGGCTTAAAGTCGACCCGCCGGCCTTCCTTGAGAGGTTGCGAAACGTAATAACTCAACAAGACAAACGCCAGGGCGAGAAGGAGAATCGAGCAAAAGGCGAGTCTCATAGAAAGCGCCCTAAATTAAGCCTGGATAGGAACCACCATCCAATTGGAGATTTTGGCCTGAGATGTAGCCTGCTTGAGCGCTGCAAAGAAATGCGCAGGCATCTCCAAATTCTGTGGGTGAACCCATCCGTTTTGCTGCGATTGATTCATGAATTTCCGCGAAGGCTTCTTCGCGAGAGATGCCTTTTAACTTCATGACCATTTCAGCCATAAATTTCTGACGGTCTGTATCGAAACGCTCGGGAAGCATGTTGTTGATTGTGATATTGAAAGGCGCGAGATCAACCGAGATCCCCTTGCATAGAGCGGTAAGCGCGGTTCTTGCAGAGGTCGAGAGTCCCATCGCGCTTCGAGGCGATTTCACCATGGCTGAAGTGATATTCACGATGCGCCCAAACCTGCGCTCTTTCATGCCCTCGATGACCGCTTGAATTAACAACGCAGGCGCCATGAAGTTGGCGTCGATCGCAGATTCAAAATCCTGGCGTTGCCATTTTTGGAACTGACCGGGAGGAGGGCCCTCGTTGTTGTTCACGAGGATGTCAATCTTAGGACAAGCCTGCAGTAGCTTTGTTCTGCCATCCTCGGTGTTGATATCTGCAGCGACGGCGGTCACAGATCCTTTCGCTATTGATTCGATTTCAACTTTGGTGGCTTCTAAACGCTCAACGTTTAGGCCGTTGATTACGACATGCGCGCCCTCCCGAGCGAGCGACAGTGCGCAGGCTTTACCCAGACCCCGTGATGAGGCGCAGACAATCGCTTTTCTTCCCTCGATTCCTAAATCCATGCTTAATCACCTCTTGCCAAAATTTGTCTGATCGCAGACGAAAAATCTTCCTCGTTCACGGTTTTGAATCGGGTGGCGATATGTCCATCGGGTCTAATCAGGAGGGCCCCGCTCGCGGGTAGTCCTGTTAATATTTCCCAGTCATCCCCATCCTCAAAGTCAACACCAAAGAGGAGTTGTTGAACTTTAGAGTGACCGCTTAATTCCGCGGATTTTGGCCCGCGTAGAAGCGTGAAGGTTCGAGGTGAAATGAGAGAATGGAGTGATCGGGTTTCTCCATCCTGGGTTACCCAGCGATGTGGAAAGTGAGCGCCCGCATCCCACGAGGGCTGATAATCCGACACGTCGCCCACATCCGGTATCGGCGGTGGGTCGACAATTGCCAGACTGTTGTAGCGATACCCTATTTGTAGATCAAAGCTGTCGAAGTGGGGCTTTTGAGCTTTCACAGCCTCTGCCAACTCGGGGAAGTCATCAGGACTTTTCGAGATCGCCGCGTAACGCTCGCCGGTCTTCTCAGGGTCGTCCCCATGGAGCGCAACAATCAGATCAAATAGCTTGATGGCATTGTTCAAACTCTGCTCGTTGTTGATGCGAGCAATGGGCTGGCGTTCTACTTCATAAGTATCGAGAAGGCGTTCGCCTGCTAGTCCGTTTAGCACCGCTGCTAGCTTCCAACTTAGGTTCTGGACGTCGCCGATTCCTGAGTTAAGTCCCAGCCCGCCAGCTGGCGGTATTCTGTGCGCGCTGTCGCCAGCGAGAAAGATACGCTCCTTGCGGTACGCTTTTGCTACCTGGGCGGTCATCGTCCAAGGACTGATGTTTTCTACAGTGACGCCATTGAGGCTTTGTCCTACGGCTTTATCGATCAGAGCAGCACAGCGCGCTTGCGTATAGTCCTTGAGCTTTTCCGACCCGGGTTGCCAGGGATGCATCAGAACCCACGTTTTTGAATGATCGTAGGCGATGAACGTGCCATTGACGCCAGGTTCAAATAAAAAGTACAGAACGCCTCTTCTGTTTTCGGTCAAAGCTCGAAGGTCAGCCGAGAAATGAATCATCAGATAGTGAGCCAGCGCTTCGGGACCCTCCATTTCAATGTCGAGCGAATCCCTGATCGACGAGCCTGCCCCGTCGGCGGCAATCGCGTAATCGAAAAGCTGTAAATGGCTTCTTGATTTGTCTCTAGAATCTAAAAGCTTCGCTGCAACCTGCGCTCCTTGATTGATCAGCGAGGTGCAGGCCGTGCCAAGCCGGTAGTCAATGTTGGGGTCCTCTGTCACATGGCGAGCCAACACTTGTTCGAATAGAGGTTGAGGTATGTTGCTGAGAGGGAAGGGCGTGGATTCGAGCGCGCCCACATCCTGTCTTTCATAGGGCAGGGAGCCAAACTCTGGGCCCGTAAGCGTCCCGACAAACCGGACCATGCCGCCTTCGTTTGCGGCTGAACCAAGTTCTCGCAACTGCGATGCGCTGATCCCGATGCTGTCACAAATTTCGAGCGTGCGGGCGTTTACAGCGTGTGCTTTTGGAGCGGTGAGTCGCGTTGTCCGCTTATCAACGAGAAGACTAGGTATGCCATGTTGAGACAACAGCAGTGCTGCCATCTGGCCAACAGGACCGGCACCGACAATAAGTACGCGTGGCATGCTCTCGTTATTCACAATTGGACTTCTCTGGACTCGTTTGGTTTAAAAAAATGAGAGTATTCTCAATTTTCTTGCAGTCTGTCAAATAATTCGCTAACTTTCCGAATTCGGAAGGAGGCCAAGCTTTTATGAACTCAGCGAAGGCTCAGCTTTTTAGAGACAGAGCGATGGGCGCTAGGAAGCGCGAACGTACTCGTGGTGTCTTGTTGGACAGCGCGGTGAGCGTTTTCGCAGAGAAGGGTTTTTCTGGCGCCAAAATCAGGGACATTACCGACCGAGCCAAGCTAGCCAACGGCACCTTTTACAACTACTACCAAACAAAGGATGAGCTTCTGCGTGACGTTGCCACAGAGCTCGCCATCGAATTGACGAAGCGGATTAATGACGACATGGAGAGCATCACGCATGGGCCAACGCGTGTTGCATTGGCGACGGCGAGGTTGCTTCGGACGGTTAGACAACAGGCGGAGTGGCTTAACGTGCTGTTAGAGGGTGTCTTCATGGTCCCAGAGCTGCAGTCCTCGGCCGTTGCGTATCTGAGGAAGGACCTCGAATTGGGTACACAACAGGGGCATTTTTCAGTAACCGTAGATCTCTTGCTAATTAATCAGATACTCGCGCTCATCAACGTGGGTCGGCGGGTCGATCCCGCAATGTGCGATGTAACCATTAAGCATACTTGTGATGCTGTGCTTAGGGTGCTTGGTGTTCCCACAAAAAAAGCACAGAAGACAGTTGCGGCGGTCTTTGACCTGCATTTAGAGGTTGATTGATGACGCCGGAAACGTTCCGAGCGAGCAAAGGATGAGGAAGCCGAGGCGATGACAGAACCGGTTGCGAAAGTACAAAGACTCGCGTACGTGCGTGTGGGCGCGCCAGACTTCGGGGATGCGGAGCGCTTTTTAGAAAGGTTTGGTCTTCAGGTTCAGTATCGTTCAGCGGAGCGGATCTACTATCGAGGAACTGACCCAGACCCCCCCTGCTATGTGTTAGGTGAAGGCAGGGGAGGCGTGGAAGCGATCGCTTTTGAAGCCGCGTCTTATGAGGATCTCGAGACATTATCGAGGTTAGAGGGCGCGTCTCCTGTTGAGGCGTCCGGTGATCCCGCTGGAGGTTACTTGGTTCGATTAGTCGACCCGGCAGGCATGACGGTTGAGGTTGTCTGGGGTCAAAATTCCGGGGAAGCGCTGAATCCAGCGCTACCGCATGCCTTCAATATGGATGGTCTGAGGTCGCGCGAGGGCGAGCTCCCGAGAATTGAGCAAGGGGCTTCTCGAGTGAAGCGCTTGGGCCACCTCGTCCTGGAAAGCGCTGACCCTGCAGGGCTCTTCGACTGGTACCACAAGTATTTTGGATTGATGATTTCCGATGCTGTTCGATTGCCCGATCAATCGCCTCAAATGATTTTCGCTCGGCTCGATCGCTCAGAAACGTATGTTGATCATCATGTCATTGGTTTTCAGTGGGCGCTTGATGAACGTACGAGGGTTCAGCACGTCGCTTTCGAAGTCAGTAACTTGGACGACTTGATGTCAGGGCATGATCACCTCAAAGGTGGCGCCTACAAGCATGTTTGGGGCATTGGGCGACATTTATTGGGTGGGCAGATTTTTGATTACTGGAAGAGTCCTTTTGGATTGATTCACGAGCATTGGACCGATACTGATCTGCTCAATAACAAACACCAGGCTCAAGACTGTCAATTGGCTGACATGAAGGATTATTGGGGGCCAGAACCGACGCCCGCGTTCTTGATTGCCCGTTGGAACTTCAAGGTCGTGAAAAATCTGTTTCGTCTATTGAAAGCGAGATCAATGGCGAAAAAAGCATGATCAGAACCTGTATGAGGCAGAGGTAGTGAGCGCAAAAACGGGCCAGGAAGGCTTATTGAGAGGGTGGTGTGACTAAGCCATTCAATATCCTCATGATCACGACTGATCAAGAGCATTCGTGGGTAGATTTTCCAAGTCAGCTCGAGCTCCCGGGCCACGAGCGCTTACTCGCTCGCTCGGTGGCATTCCGTAAATTCCAAGTCAACTCGACGCCCTGCGGGCCCTCGAGATCGGTCATTTATTCTGGGCAACACACCCAACACACCCGCATGTTCGTTAACCCTAATGTGCCACCTCATCCTGAGCTACCGAGAACGATGCCTACGATGGGCTCGATGTTTAGCGAGCTCGGTTACTACACGGTTTATAAGGGTAAATGGCATCTCTCTCATCTCAATGATGGAATTGATTTCGACCAACAACGATTTCCTGTGACCTCGGATGCCTTGGCGCCATGGGGTTTCAATGAGTACACCTATGACGGCGATCACCATGGTTTGGCGTGGGACGGATTCATGCATGACGGGGCGATTGCAGCTGATGCCGCGAACTGGTTGTTGGGTCGAAGTGGTCGAAAACCTGGTCTAAGTAAAGATGATCCACCTTGGCTTCTCAGCGTCAATTTTATTAATCCCCATGACGTCATGTTCTTTGATGCGACAGGAACCATGGCGGGAGAGCGCCTGGACCCTGTCCGCGTAGCGCCCATGCTGCCCGCTCCCTTCGCTGAACCTTATCGGGGTTGGTTGGACTTACCTTTACCTCCGAACTTTGCGGCTTCGTTAGATGAAAAGCCGAGCGCTCACAGGGAAGATCAACGTTTGGCAGACATTATGTACGGAAAGCTTCCTCTTGAAGATAAAGAGGCATGGAGGATCTACAGAAACTATTACTACAACTGCATTCGAGATGTTGATATTCATATTGGCCAGGTTCTTGACGCGCTAGAGGCATCGGGTGAAGCCGACCGCACCATCGTCTTATTTACTTCGGATCACGGCGAGATGGCGGGGGCTCATGGTATGCGCCAAAAGGGCGCCTCGGCATACAAAGAAAATGTAGGGGTTTCTTGCTTCATCTCGCATCCCGATATCAAGGACGCTACCGAAACCGATTTGCTGGGTACTTCTGTCGATTTGATTCCCACATTGTTGGCAATCTGTGGCGCGAGAACGGGTGATACCAGTGATCGTTGGCCCGATTTGAAGGGCGTGTCGCTAGCGTCTGCCCTCCAAGGTAGTCCAACAGAACGCGATCAGCGAGGCATGCTGATGAATTACACGGCCTCGCTGGCTTGGGACGTCGACTTTGTTGAAACCTTGTTTAGAGGGCAAGTTCGAGGCGAGTTCACAGATGAAGAAAAGCTTCAAATGGCTGCAGGGCAGTCTTTGTCCAAGTATGCGTGCTTTCGGGGTATCGCTGATGGTCGATATAAGTTCGCTCGTTACTTCAAGCCGAATCAGCATCATCAGCCAAAAGACTGGGCCACATTAGCCGAACACAATGAACTCGAGCTTTATGACACGCTGAGTGATCCAGACGAGCTCAGGAATCTGGCGTCAAAAAGCGCAGATTACAAAGACCTCATCCTGGAGCTGAATGAACGCCTAAATAACCTGATAGATATTGAAATTGGAATTGATGATGGTCGCTGTTATTCGAGCCGACGCAGTTATGCGCTGAACGATTCTTCGGGAGCGAGTTAATGGGATTTCGGGTTGATGAAGGTTAACGATTACTATTGCTGAGGATGTATGGGTTTATCGATTGTCAGAGTTAAGAGACCCGATGAGGCGCTGGTATGGGGGGTCGTTTTGGAGCAAGAAGTCGCGCTGCTGGGAGAAAACTATCCTTCGCACCGCGAGCTAATGACCCATTACTTTCTAGATCCGAAAGCGTTTGATGTTAAGGATCTGGAGCGTGTTTCATACTCGAAGGCTAATCTTCAGTCTCCCATCACTTCGGATATTCAGATCTTTTGTCAAGGGCTGAACTATGCATCTCACCAGGAAGAAGGAGGTATTAAGGCGGGGAAAGGACTGAACCTTATTTTTCCGAAGCCGCCCTCTGCGTTGTGCGGTCCATATGACACTATCTTGCGACCATCCGGGTGCGCGCTTTTGGATTACGAGATCGAACTGGCTCTTGTTCTTAGGCGAGACTTACCTGCGCATACGCAGGTTACCACTGATAATCTTCTCGATTACGTGGGTGGATTTACGTTAGCGAATGATGTCTCTGCGAGGGACTTCATGTTTGGAGCGCCCATGTTGCAGTGGTTCAAGGGGAAGGGGCAGCGTACCTTTTGCCCGGTTGGCCCGATTCTTTATCTGATTGATGCCGGTGAACTTGAGCTGCTCTCTGAGCTTAGGCTGACTCTCAAGCTAAACGAAGAGGTCAGACAGGATGCGACGACCGATCAACTGATTTTCAAGCCCGAGGAAACTTTAACCGAACTGGCGTCCTTTACTGACGTTAACCTTGGCGATTTGCTGCTCACGGGTACACCCGGCGGCGTCATTCTGAATGCCAATTTGAGAGTCGCTATGGCGATCTTCCTGAACTTCAGTAATGACAAGAAACGAAAAGAGAAATTAGTGAAATCTCAGCAAGGGATTCGTTATCTGCAGCCTGGTGACAAATTGGAGCTTAGCCTCACAAGTCGAGACGGCGTCAGGCGCTTCGGTACCCAAGTCAACGAGGTACGTGATGCAAATCGATGACGCCATGATTAAAACGCGCGAAGTGACTCAATGGCGTGGCCTACACTTATTCCATTACGATCATTCGTCCTGTTCACAGAAAGTGCGAATCCTTATGCGCGAACTAGGGATCAATTTTTATTCTCACCCTGTGAATCTCATGCGAGGAGCGCAACGATCTGATTGGTACCTTGGTATCAATGCTCGAGGCCAGGTGCCCGTACTGATTCACGATGGCGCAGTCCATGTAGAGAGCAACGACATCATCCAGTATCTAGATCAGACATTTGCTCGAGAAGGTTCATTTCTCCCCACAACTGATGCTGAGAAAAAGACGCTGAGTTCATTGATGAAGCTGGAAGAACAACTTCATCAGGATCTTCGAGTGGTTACGTTTACTTATCTTGCACCTGATTTAGACAATCACGCGCCTGCTTTCGACGAAAGCCTGGCTTTTCTCGGTCGGTTTCACAGCGCGTTGACTGAACTAGAACGTATGCTTGAAAGCAAACACTACTTGCTAGGCGAGAGGATAACGCTAGCTGACATATCCTGGTTCATCACGCTGCATCGTCTCGACTTGGCAGGATACCCGTTTCGCCTTCATCAGAGCCTGCGACACTATCTCTCTCGGTTGCGTCAAAGATCGGCCTTCAAGACGGAGCTTGCAGCAGGTTCTCTTGGGGTAAGAGTTGGCGCTACGATTTATCGCCATTTCACTCGACTATTTCGGCATTCTTTAGCTCGAGATTTTCAGAGATGGCACGACAATCAGTAAGAAGATAAATGAAGACATTTTCGAGGACTTTTCTATGACAAAGGTACCCCAACTTAGGCTTGCGCACGCGACGCTTCAGGTCACGCGATTGGATGTAGCGCTTGATTTTTATCGCGATGTTCTCGGATTTCACGTCACCAACCAGGGCGAAGTCCCAGGCGGAACTAACTTGGCGTTCATCAGTCAAGATCCCGACAATCATCATCAGATTGTTCTGGTCGAGGGGGCTGAGTCATCTGAGAGGGGATTTGTTTTAGCCGACCATTTGGCCTTTCGAACCGATAGTTTGGATAGCCTGCGGATTCTCCATACTAAGTTAATCTCTGCGGGTATCGATCCTATTTTGCCTATCTGCCACGGTAATGCCTGGTCCCTCTATTTCAGCGATCCTGAGGGAAATGGTCTCGAATGTTTCGTCGATACACCTTTTCATGTCGCGCAACCTTTTGCCAAGGGATTTAATCTTGACCAAGCCGACGAAGCTATCGAGGCGCAAACGAAAGCGATGATTGAGGGTGAGCCGGAGTTTCAAAACATGGCTGACTGGCGAGCCTCTTTTGAGGCAAGAATGGGGAAGTGAACTATGCTGAAAATTGAGGCAGGGAAGTTCGTGGCAGTGATCGATGGCGAGAAGGGCCCTACTTGTCTCGCTAGAACTCGGTATTGAGTTATCGATAGCGATGATCTTAAAAGTGCATGGAGGCTGATTTATGTGGGTCGTAACAGTAGATACTGTACACGCGACAGTACACTCGGCCAGAAGATTATTATAACTTATTGATTTATATTGATATTTGGCGGAGGGACAGTCCGCTGTTTTAAAGGCTAGAATTATTCAGTAAGGAATAAAATAGCATATAATTCGTAACCTTAAACAAGATTAGTGTTTTAAGACTTCTCGTAAGATCCAGGAAAATCCAGGGTATCGGGTAAGACCGGGGGTAAGACCGGGGGTAAGACCAAGTCTTTGAGAAATCTTGCGGTTAGTAAGAATAATCACCCTTTTTCAACCTTCAGAAAAGTATCGTCATCCCTGGGGGTTGCCCGTAATTACCTCTATCACCCGTTTCCTTCACGAGCTGGATTATTTGGGCTCAGAAATTCGGCGATATGTCTTTAGAATCCGAACCTCGGCCGATCGCGACCGTCAACCATGCGTAGTCGATGGGCTGGAATTCAGAA
>DGOD01000278.1 GCA_002389265.1 Gammaproteobacteria bacterium UBA4475 | reverse complement strand
ATGGATGCATCTAATTTACTCAAACCAGCCCTTGCAAAGAGAGGCCTGCAATTTGTAGGTTCAACAACTTATAAAGAATTTAGAGGTATTTTTGAAAAAGATAGAGCTCTATCTAGGAGATTTCAAAAGGTGGAAGTCATGGAACCTTCTGTTGATGAAACATATAACATTCTAAAAGGACTGAAAGAGAGATTCGAAGAACATCACGAGATTAAATATACTGATGGATCTTTAAGGGCAGCAGCTAATTTAGCCTCTAAACACATAAATGATAGGTTTCTTCCAGATAAGGCGATTGATGTTGTAGACGAAGCTGGAGCTAGACAAAAACTTGTATCATCTAGTAAAAGAAAGAAAACTATCAACGAATTAGATATAGAAAAAATTGTAGCATCCATAGCCAGAATACCTGAAAAAACAGTTTCTACCTCTGACAAAAAGTCATTAGAAAAATTAGAAGAAAATCTAAAACGTGTAATATTTGGTCAAAATGAAGCTGTAGAGACTTTATCTGCAGCTATTAAGCTTTCAAGAGCAGGGCTTAGAGTTGAAGAGAAGCCTGTAGGGTCCTTTTTATTCTCAGGTCCGACCGGAGTTGGTAAAACTGAAGTCAGCAAGCAATTAGCTTCAATTATGGGCATAGAGTTTGTAAGATTTGATATGTCTGAATATATGGAACGACATACGGTTTCAAGATTGATCGGGGCGCCACCGGGGTACGTTGGGTTTGACCAGGGCGGACTGTTAACAGAGGCCATCACGAAACAACCCCACTGTGTTTTATTGCTTGACGAGATCGAAAAAGCCCATCCGGATGTGTTTAACCTGCTGCTACAGGTCATGGATCACGGTGCGTTGACAGACAACAATGGCCGTAAGGCGGATTTCAAGAACGTCATTTTGGTGATGACGACTAACGCCGGTGCTCAGGAAATGTCTCGGAGCTCGATCGGCTTTCAAACCCAAGATCACTCAACTGATGGGTTGGAGGTGGTCAAGAAAATGTTTACGCCAGAGTTTAGGAATCGATTGGATAGCATTATCCCCTTTGGCCCGCTCAGCAAAGAGGTGATCAAAACAGTTGTGGACAAATTTCTGGTTGAGATCCAAGTTCAATTGGACGACAAGAAGGTGCTGCTTGAAGTCAGCGAAGCCGCGCGAGCGTGGTTGGGAGAGCAAGGGTACGACGAATTGCTGGGCGCAAGGCCCATGCAGCGCCTAATCCAGAACAAGATTAAAAAGCCGTTGGCCGAAGATATCTTGTTTGGACGCCTCGCTAAGCATGGCGGGGTGGTGCAGGTTGACATAGAAGATGACGATTTGGTGCTGAATATTGAAGAAGAGGTGGTAGCGTAACGAACAGGGCGCTGCCGGTGTCATGCGGGCCGAAAAGCCCGCCTTAAAGTTATTCGCGAAAGGTGATGCGGCCTTTAGAAAGATCGTAAGGCGTGAGTTCGACCTTAACCTTGTCGCCCGTTAGGATGCGGATGTAGTTCTTGCGCATTTTCCCCGAAATATGTGCCATCACGACGTGACCATTCTCCAGTTCTACCCGAAACATGGTATTGGGCAGGGTATCGATTACCGTGCCAGAGAGTTGAATTTGTTCTTCCTTCGCCATTGCGCCTCTATTGTCGAGCTCGTTTAAAGTGAGCGCATTTTGCACTAATTGCTAGGGCAAGGCAAAGCGCTCTCGAGACAGCAATCTTCAATGGTAATTTCGCTGGTTGTCTCTAAGGGATTTGTCGCCAACCCGCGGTCGTAAGACGTTCTTGGGGGCGAAACTCGGCCTTGTAATGCATCTTGTCACTGCCTTCAATCCAGTAGCCAAGATAGAGGTAGGGCAACTCGGCCGCGTCGGTTTGGTGAATGAGATCCAGGATAGCCAAGGTCCCGAGCGAACGCGGGGCATGATCTGGATCAAAAAAAGTATAAATAGCCGATAAGCCATCATCGAGTTGATCGAAGACCGCCACCGCAATGAGTTGATCACCGAGTCGGTATTCCGTAAACCGAGCTTCAGGCCTGCCGGTGACTAAAAAACTGACGAATTGTTCGCGGTCTGCGGGGAACATGTCGCCATCAGGATGTCGATGGTTGATATAGCGCTCATACAACCGCCAGATCTCATCGCTGTTGTGAGGGGCGAGTTGCTGCTTGGTCAAGACTCGGTTACGCGTCAGGACCCTCTGATGACGACGTTTTGATTTGAAGGCGGATACGGGTATCCGAACCGGGATACAAGCTCTGCAAGCATTGCAATGCGGTCGATAAATGTGAACGCCACTCCGACGAAAACCGATTTGTGATAGTTGAGTGTACACGCCGGTGCTGATCATCGCGTTCGGGTCTGCAAATACCGTGGTCGCCTGCTGTTCTGGTAGATAACTACAGGGATGACCCGGTGTTTGGAAAAACTTCAGCGTTTCAAGTTTTGTCATGAGGAAGATCTTGCGTCTTTGGACCAGGCCGGTAAAGGTCCGGCCATTTGGGACCAGTTGACTGTGTCGTCCACGCGGTCTGCTAATAGCCGCAAAAACCGAGCGCGGCTTAATACTTCGGCGCCGAGGGATAGCAAGTGAGGATTCGGCATTTGGCAGTCTATAAGATCTATGCCGAGGGTTCGGCAAGTCTGAACGAGGTGGCTGAAAGCGACTTTCGAGGCATTACTTTCAAGTGAGAACATAGACTCGCCACAAAATACTGAGCCGATGCTTACGCCATAGAGACCGCCAACCAAACGACCTTTGGAAAAACAACTAATGCAATGCGCGTCTCCAGTTGCAAATAACAGGCTGTAGGCGGTGATCATGTCTTGGGTGATCCAGGTGCCGAGGCCTTGCTGCTGGCGATGCTGTTGGCACCCGGCAATCACCGCATCGAAGTGCGCATCAAGTGTGACTTGAAATGCGTTTTGCTTGAGCAGTCGCGCGAGGCTTCGTGATGGTTTAAATCGTTTTGGGAATACCACAGCGCGCTCTGCCGGTGACCACCACAGGAGCGGTTGCTCATCGTCATACCAGGGAAAAATGCCCTGTCGATAGGCGAGGCGCAATCGATTCGGTGAAAGATCCCCGCCGATTGCGAGTAGGCCTTCTGGCTCACTGAGCGCCTGCTCGGGGTTTGGAAACCAAAGATCTTGATCTAATTCGGTTAAGGCAATTGCCATGCCGAGCGCCGCGGATCACGCCAATTCATCTAGGTATTTTTCGGCATCAAGCGCTGCCATACAGCCAAATCCGGCTGAGGTCACCGCTTGCCGATAAATATGATCTGCAACGTCTCCCGCGGCAAAAATACCTGGGATACTGGTTGCGGTGGCGCCACCATCGAGTCCGCTGGCAATGGTTAAGTAGCCGTTTTCCATCGTGAGTTGATTCTCGAAAAGACTGGTATTAGGGGTATGACCGATTGCAATAAAAACCCCTTGTAAGGGGATCTCTGTCACGACATCGGTTTCGACCGCTCGAATTTTCATACCAGTTACGCCAAGATCATCGCCCAATACCTCATCAAGCGTGCTGTTCCAGATTACATCGATGTTGTCTTTCTCGAGCACGCGATTCTGTAGGATTTTTTCACCTCGGAACTTGTCCCGGCGNNTGAACTAAGTAGACCGTTTCAGCAAGGTTCGATAAATAAAGCGCTTCTTCTAAGGCGGTATTACCGCCGCCAATCACAGCCACTTTCTGACCTCGATAAAAGAAGCCGTCGCAGGTTGCGCAAGCGCTGACGCCTTTTCCTTTAAATGCTTCTTCAGAAGGCAATCCTAAATATCGGGCCGAGGCACCGGTGGTGATGATTGCTGCATCACAAGTATAAATGGCTTGATCGCCTTCGAAGACAAAAGGACGCTGGCTGAGATCACAGGTATGGATGTGGTCATAGATGATCTCAGCTTCAAAGCGCTCAGCGTGTTGTTGCATGCGTTGCATGAGTTCAGGTCCTTGCAACCCCTCAACATCACCGGGCCAGTTGTCGACGTCGGTTGTCGTCGTGAGCTGGCCGCCGGTTTCAATACCGGTAATGATCACTGGATTAAGATTGGCTCTGGCTGCATAGACTGCAGCGGTGAAGCCCGCAGGTCCAGATCCGAGAATCAGAAGTTTTTGATGGCGGGTTTCCATGATCTATT
>DGOD01000115.1:1750-11998 GCA_002389265.1 Gammaproteobacteria bacterium UBA4475 | reverse complement strand
CTGGAGTAGTTTCTGGAGTAGTACCGGGTGCAGCGTTCTCGCGTGATGCCTGTAAACCGGCTTGAGAGTCGCTGATGATGGCGGTAGCCTGCACAATCGCGAGCGACGCTCTGGCGAGGGCGACTTCGGCAGTTTGGATCCTGGGCCTGACCGCATCGCTTTGGGCATTCTGCAGGTCTTGTTCAGCGATGATAACGGCAACCCGGGCCTGGGCGAGACTGGCCGATGCGTCGGCAAGGGTTGCCTCACTGCCGGCGCTTGCGACAGTCATGGCCGCTGATTCAAGACTCATACTGACGGTGTTGAGAGCCAACATGGCCTTCAACACGGCGGTGCTGTTAGCCTGTTGCGGGTCCTGAGTCTGCCGGTTGCCAACGCCTGATTCGTTTTTGGCCACTGCTTGGTTGTTGTCGGCGGCTTCGCTAGAGGCACTTGTTTCGCTATACGCACTTGTTTCACTATAGGCATTTGTTTCCCTATAGGCATTTGTTTCCCGGCCAGGCTCGCCATTGATAGCGGTATCAGTCGGCATGATGTCACTCAGGCCTGCCGCGACGCCAGCGAGGGTCTGGCTCTGCTGGGTTAGCTCACGGGCAGCCTGTTGGCGCGGGTTCTGCTGGTGAGCTTGGGACCCATTGGCGCTGGACTCGGCCCCAGAGTCGCGGCTCTGCTGCCCGGCAGAACCGGTGACTGCCTTTGTGGCTGTTGCGGTGTCAGACTCGGCGCCGGGATTCGAGGGCTTCGCTGCGGCGGCTGGAGGAGTTGAGGCTGCCGGCGGTGGTGTGGTGGATGGCGGCAGGGTAATTAAAGGCTCCGAATGTTGGGGTGTCTGACAACCTTGCAACCATAGGCTGCCGCATAGCAGCGTGCAGATAGTCAAGGATCGTCGAGCGATTCGATGGCGTAGACGGGCTCCATGAGGCGCATGCTGAGGGGCTGGTTTCGGGGGTATCGTTTGCATGGTTTGCTGAGCTGGTTTTGTTTTCGGTAGGGCTATTCTGCCACGATGCACACCAAATTAACCTGAATCGACGGGAATGATCGAGATTCCAGCAGAAAAATGCAACTGGTAGGTGCTGGTTTGGCTATTGGGCGGCGACCAGCTTCTCCAGACTCGTCAGCCAGGTTTGATCGGTAACGCCAGGTACCCGACCACGAACAATCATATGAGTGACGCCGAGTCGAGTGCGATATTCATCGATTTTCTCGCGCACATAAGATGCATCGCCGATGATACTCCAGTCGTCAATACTGGCGTTCTGGTCACGCATGCTGTGGGGGCCAGTCGCTGCCATGGCGGCCTTGACTTGGCGACACTCAGCGACTCGATGGCTCACAAATACGGTGCGCATAATGGGTACCGTGGTGATGGGTGCATGGCCCGCGGCGGTGGCAAATTGTTGATGGCGTGCATAGTTTTGACTCAAGGTATCGAGGGTTTCGATGGGTGACGCCAGGTAGGGCAGGCCCAGTGAGCCGGCTTGTTTTAGCGCAAGGGGCCCGAATGCCGCGACCCAGATGGGCGGGTGGGGCGATTGAACGGGCAACGGCGCCAGCGTGATCGGGCTTGGTTCTGATGTTGAGTTGTTCCAGCCGATCGGTTCTCCCCGCCAGGCGCTGGTCATAGTCTCTAGGTTGGCGGCAAAGCGGCTGCGTTTATCCTTGGTGAGCACGTCAAAGGCATCAAACATGGCCTGTTGGGTGCCGCGACCAACCCCCAGAATCACGCGGCCACCGGACAGGCGATCCAGCACGGCAACCTCTTCGGCGGCTTGTAGGGGATGGCGGATCGGTAACAAGTAGGAGGTTGAGCCGAGCTTTATCCTGCTGGTGCAGGCAGCGACGGCAGCTAACAAGGTCAGCGGCGATGGGATAGAGCGGGCATCACCAAAGTGATTTTCTGGCAGCCAAAAAGAGTGGCAGCCCAGGTTTTCAGCGATTTTGGCCTGATCGGTAAGCTCGCTGGCTAAGCCTAGAGTGCCCATGGACCAGGGTGTAACGGCGATTTCGAGTGATTTCTTCATACTGCTAAGAAAACCACATTCTCCTCCCTTTAGATACTGTGGCAGAATACGGGCTTTCCGAACTAAGTTGTAGGAGTCGCTCAGATGATAAACCCCAATACCCCGGTGATAATCGGCGTGGCTCAGGTCGAGCAGCGCATCACGGATCCGCTGCTCGTGCAGGAGCCCATCGAGATGATGGTCGACGCTGTGCGTCAGGCCGCCTTAGATAGTGGTAACGCCGATTTGCTGGCTGAAGTGGAATCTGTGCGGGTCATCCGTGGCGTCTGGCGTTACAAGCATCCAGCGGGTTACGTTGCGGCAAAGATAGGCGTGCCAGACGCGGAAACTGTGGGATCGCCCTATGGTGGCAATATGGTCCAGTCGGTGGTGAACCAATCGGCACTGGATATTCTGCGCGGCGACAAGTCGTTGATCGTGATTACCGGAGCAGAAAATGGCAACAGTCAAGCCAAGGCGCGAAAGGCCGGTGTTGAGTTGGCGGTGACGGAAACCAGCGGTGATTACTCACGAATGATCGGCCAAGAAGAACCTATGTCAGCTGACGCCGAGCAGGCTCGCGGGTTGCGCCAGCCGATCCAGTTTTACCCGATGTTTGAAAACGCCATTCGCCACCATCGGGGTGAATCCATCGAGGCTCATCGAATCAGAATATCAGAGCTATGGGCTGGCTTTAGTCGAGTCGCGAGCGAGAATCCCCATGCCTGGATTAAGACGCCGGTGACGGCAGAAACCATTCGGACTCCGGCGCCGACCAATCGCATGATCAGCTTCCCTTACCCGAAATTGATGAACTCGAACAATGCGGTGGACATGGGCGCGGCACTGATCATGTGTTCGGTGGCCAAGGCCAGGTCATTGGGTATTGACGAAAACCAGTGGGTCTATCCTTGGGCGGGAACAGATGCTCATGACACCTACCACGTCTCAAATCGAGAAAACCTGTATTCATCGCCTGCCATTCGCATTGCCGGTAAGCGTCTGTTGGCATTAACTGACCTGAGCGTGCCTGATTTGGACTATATTGATGTTTATAGCTGTTTTCCGTCGGCGGTCCAGGTGGCTGTGGCAGAGTTGGGTCTGGATGCAGATAAACCACTGACGATCACAGGTGGACTGACCTTTGGCGGTGGGCCCTTGAATAATTATGTGATGCACAGTATTGCGCGCATGGTGGAGTTGTTGCGCGCTGCACCGGGCACCAAGGGGATGATTACGGCCAACGGTGGCTTCTTGACGAAACACGCTTTTGGGCTCTATTCAACGGTAGCACCGGTTGTAGACTTCCAGCATGAAGATGTTCAGTCAGAAGTAGATGCCCAGCCCACTCGCCAGTGCCTGGCAGATTATGCCGGGCCAGTAACCATTGAATCCTATTCGGTGATGTATGGCCCGAATGGTCCGGCCACGGGGCATGCAGCCTGCTTGACGGCTGCCGGCGAGCGAGTTTGGGCAAATACCGATGATGCGGTGCTGATGGAAGACATGACCCAGCGTGAGTTCTGTGGTCTGGCGGCGCAGGTGGACAGTCATGGGGTGTTCTCCCTGCTAGATGCCTAGACCAAAGGAGTCGATAGCATGAATGGTTTCCTCGCCAAGATGGGCTACGGGCCTGCTGACCGGGTGTTGATCACTCATATTGATGATTTAGGCTTTAGCCATGCGGCCAATGTAGCAGGCTTTGAGTGCCTGGATGTGGGGGCGGCGACTTGTGGTTCGATCCTGGTGAATGGTCCCTGGTTTCAGGAAGCGGTGGCCCGGGTTCAGGAGCAGCCGGCCTACGATGTGGGGATACATCTGACCTTGACCTGTGAATACCCGACGTTTCGTTGGGCGGCGCTCAGCACCCGCGATCAGGCGTCTGGTTTATTAGATGAGCAGGGCTATTTGTGGCGCACTCGAGAAGATGCTATTCGTCATGTGACAGTTGATGCAGCCAGAGCTGAAATGCGGGCGCAAATTGAAACTGGGCTCGCGACTGGCGTGCCGTTTACCCATATCGATACCCATATGGGTAGTGTTGTGCACCCTAAATTTCTGGCTGATTATCTGGCACTTGCGGAGGAATACGGGCTGGTTGCGTTCTTGCCGAATATGACTCGAGCAGCGCTAGCCGGCATTGATCGAGCGGCGATGGCAGATGACTATCTGCAGGTACTAGAGAAGATTGACCGAGAGCAAGTGCCAACCCTGGATGAGATTTTGATTGAGACCCTGATACCGCTGGAAGACAAGTCGACGTTTTATCGGCAATTGATCGATGGTATCAAGCCGGGTTTGAGCCATCTCCTGTTTCATCCGGCCTGTATGAGCGACGAACTGCTTGCCATTGATCATGAGCGACCTGGCTCAAGGCATGCGGACTACCTCGCCTGGCGCGAGCCGGCGCTGAAGCAATATATTCTCGATGCGGGCATCCATCTGATCGGCTACAAGGAGTTGCAAGTTCACTTGTGAGCGATGCCTAAACGATGAGTGATATTGCCGCTGATGCTACAGGCCTCAAACATCCGCCGCTGGCAGCGGATGTGGGGTTGATTCGAGCTTATTTTGCCGCTGCCGTGGCGCAACCTGGTCAGCCTGAGTTGCGCAATCCCCATGTCGAGGAGCGGGTTTCTGAAGGGGTTCGTCAGCGAGCAAAGCCCTCGGCGGTTTTATTGCCCATTATCAATCATGCTGCGGGCCCGACTTTGCTCGTGACCCGGCGGCATGCACAGATTCGTTTCGCGGGTCATATCTGTTTCCCGGGTGGTCGATTTGATACCGTCGATGACTCGTTGGTTGAGACGGCGTTGCGCGAGACCCGCGAAGAAATAGATCTGGCTTCGGCAGACATAGAGGTATTGGGAGTTCTTGGCGACTACTACACCCAGGCGGGATATCGGATTACCCCCGTGGTGGGTTTGATTCAGCCACCTTATCAAGTATTGGCAAATCCACAGGAAGTGGCAGAAATCTATGAGGTGTCGTTGGCGCGGGCGCTGGACAGCGCGAACTACGCATTAACCTGGCACCGACCGGAGCGAGGCCACTACTCGTTCACCGAAGGTGACATTCGAATCGCGGGACCGACAGTTTCACTAATGATCGGCCTTTACGAGGCGTTGCTGGGTTTTAGCGCGCAAGTATAAAGCCTTCAGAAGCCGTCAATAGTTGATGGGGCAAGCGGTGAGGGGGGCGAGTGGTGCTAATAGGGGTGCTAATAGGGGTGCTTGTCTAGCGGCGCTATTTAGAAGCGCTGGCTAGTCATGCTGACAGTCGACGGAGCGGCAACAACGGAAATTCTGGATATGTGCCAGAGCGAGGACCAGGCCACCAAAGGTGGTGACAATACGCTCGCCTTGAAAGCCGAAGACATCGTGGCCAAACAGGGCAGTGAAAGTTAAAACGCTCAAACCAATGGTGCCGAGGATTAGGGTCAGGCGATCCTTATGTTTGCGACAGCCGATGGTCAGGGCGATCAGGCTGGTGGGCAAAATCAGCAGCAGCATGATCAGATGAAATTGCTGCTCATCCAGTAGGCTACCCTGAACGATGGGAAATACGGTCACTAACAGCGGCAACACCAAGCAGTGCACCATGCAAGTGCCGGAAAAAATGACAGCCATACCGTCAAGCCAGCGTTCGCGGCTGTGGGGTTCTGTCGAATGTTTAGTGTCATCGCTCATAAGCGCGCAGTTTATACCATATTGCCGGTACAATAACCCAGTAATTCGTCAGGCAGCAGACATCAAAGCGCGATAAACCGACGATGTTTCTGTTGCCTTTGTTAATTTACAATAGGAGCGCCATCATGGCGAAAATCCAAGGACTCGACCATGCGGCTTATCGCTGTCGTAATTCCGAACAGACCCGTCAATTTTACGAGGACTTCCTGGGTTTACCCCTGGTGGAGGCCTTTGAAATTGATCTGACCCAGGCAGGTCGTGCCACGGGTGTTCTGCACAGCTTCTATCAAATGCAAGATGGTGCCTGTATTGCATTTTTTGAAGATCCCGAGCAGCCCTTTGATTTCAAGCCACAGCACGACTTCGACTTGCATCTGGCGCTGGCGGTGGATCACGAGACTTTGCATGCCATGTTCCAGAAAGGTCGTCAATCTGGAATCGACACCCGCGGCATTGCCGATCATGGCTTTATCCACTCAATCTATTTTCGTGATCCCAACGGTTATGTGGTGGAGTTGGCGGCCCGGACCGATACGAGTATGGCCGGCTCGGTGGCCGCCCATAAGGCGCTGACCGCCTGGCAATTTAAGCGCTCGGCGAGTTAAGGCTGTAAAGGTCTGCCAGCGGGATTTTAAAAGCCATTCCAGGGTTTATTGTTGATCATTCTTGCCTATAATGCGTAACAACTTATTCCGGATCACGTCATGGCTATTAGTCCGTTGTTTAATCAATTGTTTTCGCGATCCCCAGTCGCCCCCATGCAGGAGCACATGAAGGTCGCCGCACAAGCTGCGACCGAGGTGCAAGGCTATATGGCCGCCGTGATGGCGGGAGATTGGGATCTGGCAACCACGCTGGGTAAACATATCAATGACCTCGAGGATGAAGCCGATGATATCAAACGCAAGATTCGCTTAAGCTTGCCGCGCAGCCTGTTTATGCCCGTCTCACGTTCTGACCTGCTTGAACTGTTGCAGGCCCAGGACAGGATCGCGAACCTGGCGAAGCATATTGTTGGTCTGACTTCCAGTCGGCGGATGAGCATTCCTGCGGCGCTAGCCCCTGCCATGGAGGCGCTGGTTGAAGCAGCGGTAAAACCCGCAAATGTCGCACTGGAAGCGCTCAATGAGCTGGATGAGTTGATTACCACCGGCTTCAGTGGCAAGGAAGTGGAGTTGGTTTCAGCCATGATTTCCCGTCTTGACGCCGTTGAGCACGCGGCAGATATCAAGGAGGCTGAGTTGACTCGGCTGCTGTACAGTCTGGAGAAAAGCCTGGATCCCGTTGATGTCATGTTTTTATATCGTCTTATCGAATGGATCGGCGATTTAGCCGATAAATCCCAGACTGTGGGCAATCGAATGTTATATCTCATCGCGCGCTAACGATCGCCGCTTAGAAAATGCATTAACATGAAATATCAGGTGTGATCCTATGGGCGTAATTGAAGACTACGGCAGCACGCTGCTGCTACTAGCAATAATATTCGGCTTTTTTATGGCCTGGGGTGTGGGTGCCAATGATGTGGCCAACGCCATGGGTACCTCGGTGGGTTCAAAGGCGATCACCATCAAGCAAGCCGTTATTATCGCGATGGTGTTCGAGTTTGCCGGTGCCTATCTTGCCGGCGGTGAGGTGACCTCCACTATCCGTAAAGGGATTATCGATCCGGGGCTGCTGGCGACAGATCCTGAATTACTGGTCTACGGCATGATGGCGTCATTGTTGGCGGCGGGCACCTGGCTGCTGGTTGCCTCTGCTTACGGTTGGCCAGTTTCGACGACGCACACGATTGTTGGCGCGATCGTTGGTTTCGCCTCGGTAGGTATATCCACTGATGCCGTTCAATGGGGCAAGGTGGGTGAAATCGTCTCCAGTTGGGTGGTCTCGCCCGTGATCGCTGGAACCTTCGCCTTCGTAATCTCTCTGAGCATTCGTCGATTTATATTCGGCGCCCCGGACGCTTTCGTCGCCGCCAAGCGTTATTTACCCATTTATGTGTTCTTTGTCGGCTATATGATTTCTATGGTGACGCTCACTAAAGGTTTGAAGCATGTGGGTCTGCACATCAGTTTCGGCGAGTCCCTGGTCTACTCCGCTGGCGTGGCGTTGCTGATTGTCGGGTTGGGAATCATTGGGCTTTCGCGCGTCAAACGCGTCACTAAATCTGATCAACTAGATCTGGTCAACGTCGAGAAAATTTTTGCGGTCATGATGCTGTTTACAGCCTGCGCCATGGCTTTTGCCCACGGTTCAAATGATGTCGCGAATGCAATTGGTCCGCTGGCTGCGGTTAATAGTATTATTGAAAGTGGTGGCGTGGTGGGTGCCAAGTCGGCAACTCCAAACTGGATTTTGTTGCTGGGTGGCGGTGGTATTGTTACCGGTCTGGCGCTTTATGGCTACCGAGTGATCCAGACCATCGGCACTCATATTACTGAGCTGACTCCCAGTAGTGGCTTTGCGGCAGAGCTTGCCGCTGCATCAACAGTGGTGGTGGCCTCAGGCGCGAGCCTGCCAATTTCGACCACCCACACCTTGGTGGGCGCGGTCTTGGGTGTCGGGCTGGCCCGTGGTATTTCTGCGCTGAACCTGCGGGTTATCGGGACGATTTTTGTTTCCTGGCTGGTGACCCTGCCCGCCGGCGCTGGTCTGTCGATTTTGTTTTTCTATCTGTTTAAAGGGATCTTCGGAACCGGCTAACCGAATCCGAGGTGTGGAGTTCTTCACATTGTAGTCGATCACCGACAGAGGCATCTTATGTTCGCTAATAAAACTGTGGTTGTAACCGGCGGTGCCGGTGCGCTAGGCCGTGAAGTCGTCCGTTGGTTCAGTACTCGTGGCGCCCAAGTGGGCGTTCTGGATATCAGCGATGCGATCCTTCAGGGGGCATTCCCGACTGTTGACGAGAAACTCTGTTTGGTCAGCTGTGACCTGACCCAGCGCGGCAGTTGTGCAGAAGCCGTGGCAACAATCCAGGCTCGATTCGGCGCAGTGGATATTTTATGTAACACTGCTGGCGGTTTCCTGATGGGTGACCCGGTCCACAATACCTCCGATGAAACCTGGGATTTTTTGTTTGACCTCAACGCCCGTTCGATTCTGAATATGAGTGCGGCGGTAGTACCGGCCATGTTAGCCGGTGGTGCTGGCAAAGTGGTTAATGTGGCCGCGCGAGCAGCACTTGGTGGTGGGGCAATGATGGGCGCTTATACTGCGTCCAAGGCCGCAGTGTTGAGACTCACGGAAAGCATGGCACAGGAACTGCGTGCGAATAACATCAATGTCAATTGCGTGTTGCCAAGCTTGATTGATACACCGCGAAACCGTCAGGACATGCCTGGTGCAGATTATTCTCAATGGGTCACGCCGGCTCAAATTGCCAGCGTTATTGGTTTTCTCGCGTCGCCAGATGCGGGCGCCGTACATGGTGCTGGTATTCCCGTTGATGGCTTGAGCTAGCACTTCAAGCACCCGGGCGCCGGGCGCTCGAGTGTAGAATTCTTGATGCAAAGGAGATAAGCGCGTGAATGATTGGATTCTCTACAATGTGGAAAACCACATTGCCACTGTGACCATCAACCGTCCTGAAAAGCGCAATGCCATGACCTATGCGATGCTCGGTGATTTCATTGAGACCATGGCTCGGGCGGGTGCCGACGACGAGGTTCGGGTAGTGATTCTGACGGGTACCGCGGGTGCTTTTTGTGCCGGCACGGACCTATCTGACCTGGATACAGTACCTGGCGAGACCCGTGGTTTGCGAGGTTCCGCAGCGGAAAAATCCCGCTGGTGGCCCATAGTGTCGTGTCCTAAACCCGTAATTGCCGCCATTGATGGGCCTGCCGTTGGTATGGGTGCGGAATTCACCAGCCAATGTGATATTCGGATTGCTTCCACTCGGGCTCGGTTTGCCTGGAATTTTGCGCATCGCGGATTGGTGCCTGATACCGGCGCGGGGAGTTGGTTGTTGCCGCGGTTGATTGGTACTTCTCAGGCATTCTGGTTGTTATATTCTGGTGAATTCGTATCCGCTAGCCAGGCTTATGATCTGAAGTATGTGAGCGCGGTTTGTGAGCCGGAAGATCTTATAGCCAAAGCCCGTGAGATGGCAGAGACGATCCTGCAGGGTTCGCCGTTTTCTCATCAGCGAATGAAGACGCTGGTGTATGAAGGTTTAGGCATCGACGTTGACAAGCACATGGAAAATCACACGAAGGCATTGGCCGAGTGTTTCAAGTCGGCTGACCATAAGGAGGGGGTCGCATCTTTCCTGGAGCGACGCCCGGCAAAATTCACTGGTCAATAACGCCATTTTCTGTGCACATTGAGCGTTCGGAGCAGGATTGAATGAACCTGGAAATTGCAGCCTGGCAACGTCAACGCAGCCGAGTTGTGGCTGATTGTCGTATCTTTACCGTGAACGAATCAACTTCGTTATCGCCCATTACCCGGCAGGCGCATCAGTTCTACTTTTTGGACACGGCTGATTGGGTCAATGTGGTGCCGATCACCGCCGACAATGAGGTGGTCCTGGTGCGTCAGTTCCGTCATGG
>DGOD01000115.1:0-1626 GCA_002389265.1 Gammaproteobacteria bacterium UBA4475 | reverse complement strand
TGGTTGGCCCCCATCGTGCATTCTGGGTCCGTCATCGATAATCAGTCCACGGAGCACACGGAAGTCCAATTAGTCCCCTTGGCACAGATTCCGGAATTACTCCTTAGTGGCGAGATCGATCATGCGCTGGTGGTGGCGACATTGTGGCGCGCCTTGCATCACCTGGGCGCCTGAAAAACGCTGCATGGGAATCACAGGGCCAGCTGAGTGGCGATAGGTTTGGCTTCTATTGTGAGTGCATGGCGGCGCTGAAAATTTTCTCGCGCTTCGTCGCTAGGATGGCGGGATGCCTCCCAGACAGACAGGTCAGCATAACGTGTGATTAAGAGCATCTGGCCGAAAACCGCAGCAGACTCTGGTTCGGCGAACAAGCCCTGGACCTGAGTCTGAAAGCCTGCTTCAAAACTTTTCCAGGCGGTTGTTGATAGCTCGACGATTGCCTTTACGTCGGTATTTTTGACTTTAAACCAGCGAAAGACATAGATGCCTGGCTTTGTCAGGGGTGCATGTTCTGTGGGCCTGGCCGTCGGTAAAAACTCATGGCTGGCTTCAAGCTCAAGGCCGGCGGCGGTTACGGTTGCCTGCAGCGAGTGTGGCTGGGGACTATAAGTAACCACGTAAATCTCGTTGGTGGCTAAGCCAAGTAGACCGGCAAAGATGCCATATAGTCTGATGCCTTGTGTTTCGAGCTCAGCTTGATGTGCCCGGATCGCTGCGATCCCAGAATTGCTGCTGGGTCGACAGTGATCTTTAATCAAACTAACTTGGTAAATCACGCAAAGTTCCTTTCAACAAGTGGTGTACTGGCGGGCGTTGAGTTTTCAAGTTGAGGCTGATTCCACAACACTGCCAACCCCTGATGTTTTTTTAGCAGGGCGAGTGGGGTGGCGACAGCGCCGAGCCGAGTTGTTCAGGCTCGATTATCGAGATTGTAGCGACTCAATTTATTGTAACGAATCATACTTTGAATTTCTTTAACGTAGGCTTTGCCGCGTTCAGAATAACGCAGTAACCCTTCGGCCAGCACTGTGCCCGTAATGGTCTTGTTCTCGGCGCGCAAATCCGCGCGAATTTTCCGAAGATTCTTGTAAGCATTGTTGGTATTGATGGTTTTCACGTAGTAATTTACGCCGTGACTGACCGTCTCAAATTTTGCCACTTCATGTGACGCACCGTCGTTGCGATCGGTGGGCGTCAAACCGCAACCTCGTCGAAAACACCACAGACCAAAGAAATTATTCGCCTTAACGGCAAACCGTGAAGTTCCCCAGGCTGATTCGTTGGCAGATTGGGCGAGTATCAGTCCGGCGGGCACTATGTCACAGCGGCTTAGCAGTTCTGTGATGTGCGCCATAGTTATCTCGTCTTCTACGTCGACATGGTAGGTGTCGAGTAATTCGTCGAGCACTAGTTGGTCTGCAGGTTCAATTTTCCCATTGTTAATAAATTTTTGCTGGATGGTTAATATAGATTCGCGCTGAGTTAACACTGCGGCGTTGGTTTGGCGGATCATTGGCAGCATGTACTCGAAAAATATTTTTTTCTTTTCTTTGACATCGCGTATTTTGGCAAATTCGGGTTTGGGTCCGGCGTTGATGGCTGATGTTAATGCGGGTGCTTGCGCTG
>DGOD01000216.1 GCA_002389265.1 Gammaproteobacteria bacterium UBA4475 | reverse complement strand
GATGAAAGCTTGCTTGAGCGGGTGACAGAATTGATTGCAGAGAGGCTGCCTGGCATGGCCCGTGAAGGGATTATCCAGCGTTCGATTGGTGATCGTGGCGCCTTGATTCTGGCTCAGAATGACGATGAAATTGCCGCCATCGTCAATAAAATCGCACCCGAGCATCTAGAGCTTGCGCTGCAGAACCCCGATGAGTTGCTGCCCAGAATTAAACATGCAGGCGCTATTTTTATCGGCAAGCACAGCGCCGAGGCCGTTGGCGACTATAGTGCCGGACCAAGTCATGTGTTGCCTACCAGTGGCACCGCCAGGTTTGCTTCCGCCTTGGGCGTTTATGACTTTCAGGTGCGCAGTTCGGTGATTCGGTGTTCTGCCGCGGGTGCGGTGAGTTTGAGTCGTGACGCGGCTATTCTTGCCGTTGAGGAGGGCCTGGAAGCACATGCACGGTCAGCCGAGTTTCGGGTTCAGGGGTAGCATCGGTGGATATGAGACTCCACGGACCTGCCAAAACCTATCTGGCCGTCGTTGCCAGCGGCGAGATCCAGTCTGACAGTGCGCAGCTTGAGGCAGTAGAGCACCTGCAGCGATTGTATGAGGCTCTGACGGCATTAAAACCGACGTCTAGCATATCGGAAGCAGGCTGGCTCGGGCGCCTGCTCGGCCGGCAGACGCGACATAGGCCGCAGGACTTGATTAAGGGTTTGTACTTCTGGGGTGGTGTTGGGCGCGGCAAGACCTATCTGATGGATCTGTTTTATGAGTCATTACCGTTTGCCGAGAAGCGGCGAATGCACTTCCATCGGTTTATGCGCCATGTTCACCAGCAGCTGCACCTGCTCCAAGGTGAGCCGAACCCGCTGCGCAAAATCGCCCGAGATTTTGCCCAACAGTGCCGTGTTCTGTGTTTTGACGAATTTTTTGTCTCGGACATTACCGATGCGATGATATTGGCTGGTCTGCTGGATGCCCTGTTCCAGCAGGGTGTGGTGCTGGTTGCGACCTCTAACGTGGCGCCGGTGAATCTTTACCGTGATGGCCTGCAGCGGAGCAAATTTCTACCCGCGATTGCGCTGCTTGATGCGAATACGACAATTTTGAACGTTGATGGCGGCGTCGATTATCGCTTGCGGGTACTCCAAGATGCGGAAATCTATCATGCGCCGTTGGATGCGCAGGCGGATGAGGGGTTGGCGCGGAGTTTTAAGGCGTTATCGCCGGATATGGGCGAGTCTGCTGTATTGCTTGAGATCGAAGGGCGGCACATACCGACTCGTTATTGTGGCGATGGTGTGGTGTGGTTTGAGTTCAGCGCTTTGTGCGAAGGACCGAGAAGTCAAAATGACTATATTGAGTTAGCGATGCTATACCAAACGGTGCTCGTGAGTAATGTGCCGCAGTTTACCGTGGATCGTGAAGATGCCGCCCGCAGATTCATCAGTCTGGTAGATGAGTTCTATGACCATAATGTGAAATTAATCTTGTCTGCGGCAGTGTCAGTACTTGAGCTGTACCAGGGCGAGCGGCTGGTCTTCGAGTTCCAGCGTACCCAAAGCCGCTTGCAAGAAATGCAGTCGGAGGAGTATCTGGCGCGTGAACACCACCCCTGATGAGCTCTAAATTAGCTCGGTGTGTACTATTGCCGGTTTTGGCAAGGTTTTTCCCGTGGATTTGTGTTGCACGGAGTTGCGGGGTTGGTTAACATGCGCCCTCGCGAAATCCTGGTTGAGCCAGGTGTGTTTTTCCAACATAACGGTTTATCCATGAAAACAATATCAGCCAAAAAAGAAACAGCGAAGCACAGTTGGTACGTCGTCGACGCCACTGATAAGACCCTGGGCCGGATGGCGACAGAGATTGCCAACCGTCTGCGTGGTAAGCATAAAGCCGAATTTACCCCCCATGTTGATACCGGTGATTATATCGTCGTTGTCAACGCCGAGAAGGTGCGGGTGACGGGCAACAAAACCACTGACAAGGTGTATTACCACCACACAGGTTTCCCTGGCGGTATCAAGTCGATTACTTTTGACAAGTTGATTGATAAGGCGCCGGAGCGAATTATCCAAAAAGCGGTCAAGGGTATGATGCCGAAGAACAAGCTCAGTTATTCAATGCTAACGAAACTGAAAGTTTACGCTGGCAGTGAGCACCCACATACGGCTCAGCAGCCGCAAGTACTTGAACTATAGTTAAGGCTTATCTATGACGCAGTATTATGGAACAGGAAGAAGAAAATCGTCCAAGGCTCGGGTCTTCATGACAGCTGGACAGGGCAATATCGTCGTCAACGACAAGCCTCTTGACTTGTATTTTGGTCGTGAAACGGCGCGGATGGTCGTTCGTCAACCACTTGAACTGGTTGAAATGAAAGACAAGTTTGATTTTTATGTGACTGTCCGCGGTGGCGGTGGTTCAGGTCAAGCGGGCGCGATTCGCCACGGTATCACACGAGCGCTGATGGAGTACGACGAAACATTACGTCCGTCTCTACGAAAAGCCGGCTTCGTAACTCGCGACGCGCGTGTCGTTGAACGTAAGAAAGTTGGTTTGCGTAAGGCCCGAAAGAAGCCTCAGTTCTCCAAGCGATAGTCTATTGGCTCAGCCTGTGGCCATGGGGGATACCTTGTGGCCATTGTGTTTCTGGCGTCGTGATCATACCAGTAAAGAATCCTCTGCCGAGGCGCATTATGAACTTTGGGTGTGGTAGAATTGGCAGACTTTAATGATAAACCATCGGCAGCCATTGGCTGTTTTTTGCTGTGGTATTGGGGGGAGAAATCATCTTGAGTGATGAGGGTATTAACGAGCCGCGCCGTAATTTTTTAATCGGCGCGACGGCAGTGATAGGTTCAGCGGGTGTTGTTGGTGTCGCCATTCCGTTTGTCGGATCATGGAACCCGAGCGCCAAGGCGTTAGCTGCAGGCGCGCCGATCAAGGTAGACATCAGCAGGATGGAGCCGGGAGATATCCTCGGGCCAATTCCAGCCTGGCGCGACAAGCCAGTATTTGTAGTCAAACGCACAGACGAGATGCTGGCTAGCTTGAGCAGCAAGACCTCGCGTTTGGCAGATCCCGATTCCTTAGCAGACCAGCAACCAGAATATGCCCGGAACGAAAGTCGGTCGATTCGACCGGACGTGTTAGTGCTGATTGGTATCTGTACGCATCTTGGGTGCTCGCCTAAGTTTAAACCCGAAATAGCGCCGCAGGAATTCGATCCTGAGTGGGTGGGTGGGTTTTATTGTCCGTGCCATGGCTCTAAGTTCGATATGTCTGGGCGGGTTTACAGTGGCGTGCCGGCTCCTACGAACCTCGAGGTTCCGCCTTATTACTATGAAGATGACTCAGTCCTTGTGATTGGCGAAGACAAGGGAGTAGCGTAATGGCTAAATTGGAACAGCAGTTTAAAGACATCATGCGCTGGGTTGATGACCGTTTACCGGTTACTGAAACCTACGAAAAGCATATGTCAAAGTACTATGCGCCTAAAAATTTCAACCTCTGGTACATCTTCGGTGTGCTGTCTTTCGTGGTGCTGGTGAATCAGTTATTGACGGGCATTTGGTTGACGATGAGCTACACGCCCACCGGTGACGGGGCTTTCAAGTCTATCGAATACATCATGCGAGACGTGGAATATGGCTGGCTGTTACGGTACATGCATTCCACCGGCGCATCGGCGTTTTTCGTGGTGGTCTATCTGCATATGTTTCGTGGACTGATGTATGGGTCCTATCAGAAACCGAGAGAACTGATCTGGGTCTTTGGCATGCTGATATATTTGGCGCTGATGGCTGAAGGCTTTTTTGGATACTTGTTACCTTGGGGAAACATGTCCTATTGGGGTGCCCAGGTGATTGTATCTCTGGCTGGTGCTATCCCTGTGGTGGGCGATAGTCTGGCGGTATGGGTGCGTGGCGATTTCAATATGTCAGGTATTACACTCAACCGGTTTTTTGCGCTGCATGTAGTCGCGGTACCTATTGTACTGTTGGTATTAGTGGTTCTGCATATTCTCGCGTTGCACGAAGTGGGCTCGAACAATCCAGACGGCGTGGATATCAAAAAGCATCTGGATGAGGACGGCAAGCCACTCGATGGCATCCCCTTCCACCCTTATTACACCATTGGTCACGATGTGCCGGCTATCATCATGTTTCTGATCGTTTTCTCTGCCGTGATGTTCTTTTTCCCTGATGGCGGTGGCTATTTACTCGAGCACCCCAATTTCGAGCCAGCGGATCCGTTGAAAACGCCGAACCTGATAGCGCCTGTCTGGTACTACACGCCTTATTACTCGATGCTGCGGGCAGCAACGTTCCCGTTGTTTGGCATGACTGCGAAATTTTGGGGTCTGGTGGTGATGGCCGGTGCGATTGCGATTTTGTTTGTCGTGCCTTGGCTGGATAAGTCGCCAGTAAAATCCATGCGCTATAAGGGCCTGCCGAGCAAGATGTTCCTGACTGTATTTGTGATATGTTTCTTTATTCTGGGTTATTTGGGTACGGTTCACCCGACACCGATGAGAACCATTATTGCGCAGATTTGCACGGCGATTTATTTTGCCTATTTCTTACTCATGCCCTGGTACACCAGTGTTGAGAAAACGAAACCAGTACCAGATAGGGTGACGTAGTGATGTTGAAAACAATATTAATACCCCTGACATTGTTGCTGGCAGCGGTAGGGGTACAGGCCTCTGAGGCTGGCTACCCGCTGGATCATATGGAACCTGATGTCCATGATCAGCCATCGCTGCAGCGTGGCATGCAAACCTATATGAATTATTGTATGGGCTGCCATTCTTTGCAGTACCAGCGCTACAAGCGCACTGGGGATGACCTAGGCATCCCAGATGCGCTGATGCTGGAGCATCTGGTGTTTGACCCAGAGACTAAGGTTGGCGATTTGATCACCAATAATATGAGTACTGAAAATGCGAAGAAATGGTTTGGCGCTGCGCCACCGGATTTGACTTTGCACAATAATCTGAAGGGTGGGCCTGACTGGATTTATACCTATCTTCGAACCTTTTATGCCGACAGCAAGCGACCGCTGGGCGTCAACAATTTAGTGTTCGAAAATGTCGGTATGCCGCACGCCTTATTGGATCTGCAGGGTACGCAGAACTTCGTGTGCAAACAGGTGCCTCGACTCGCCGCCAACGGTGGAGACATGCGGGATTCATTGACCAATGAGTACATTACCGAAGAGTTGTGTGGCAACGAGTTGGTTGAAAGGGGCTATAGTCCGCTTGAGTTGATCGAAGGCTCTGGTTCCCTGAACGTGGCAGAGTACGACCAAGTTGTCTACGATCTGGCTAATTTTCTCTACTATATGGCAGAGCCAGCGCGTTTAGAGCGGACTCGTGTCGGCTGGTATGTATTGCTATTCCTGGCATTTTTCTATGTGTTTGCCTGGCTGCTCGGTCGCGAATACCATAAAGCGTTTCACAAGTAGGCGCGTATCAGTCCTGTGACCGCAATCGCTTAAGTAGCGTTAGCGGTCATATCCTTTATATTAACCTTACTGCGAGGTAAAAAGATGGGGGTAGTTGCAAAACACTCATCGATGGTATTTTATTCAGATGGAAATGATCACTACAGTCAGCGTGTCAGGCTTGTGCTCGCCGAGAAGGGCGTTGCCGTAGATATCATTGACGTCGATCCTAACAATATGCCTGAAGATTTATCGGGC
The DNA here is from genome assembly GCA_002389265.1 of Gammaproteobacteria bacterium UBA4475. GTDB lineage: Bacteria > Pseudomonadota > Gammaproteobacteria > Pseudomonadales > Azotimanducaceae > UBA4582. The sequence goes on along the minus strand of DGOD01000216.1, from coordinate 5,300 downwards.
CTGAACCCTTACAACAGTCTGCCAACGTTGGTGGATCGCGATCTGGTATTATATGAATCCATGGTGATTATGGAATATTTGGATGAACGCTTTCCGCATCCGCCATTATTGCCAGTCTACCCCGTTGCACGGGCCCAAAGCCGTCTGTTTATCCATCGGATACAGCGTGACTGGTGCACAGCGGTTGACCTTATTGTTGCAGGCAAGGCGAAAGAAAATGTGATTGAAAAGGCACGTAAAGAATTGCGTGAGAGTTTGATTTCTATCGCGCCGATTTTTTCCGAGAAGCCCTATTTCATGAGCGATGAATTTACGCTGGTCGACTGCTGCGTGGCGCCGATACTCTGGCGCTTGCCCGCCATGGGAATAGAGTTGCCGCCGAAGCAAGCAAAATCGATTCTTGTTTATATGGATCAAATATTCGATCGAGACGCATTTCAGGCGAGTTTGTCGGAAGCCGAAATGGATATGCGTGACTAACGTTGTTCTGTAGGCTGCAGGAGGGAAAGACACATGACTATGACATCGTCTGTACCCTACTTGCTTCGCGCTATCAATGAATGGATTCTTGATAACAACCTGACTCCCTATCTCATTCTGGATGCCACGGTTGCTGATACACAGGTTCCGCTGAGCTACGTCAAAGATGATCAGATAGTGCTGAATATTAGCCCTTCGGCAATACGAGATCTGCTTATCGACGATAGCCATTTAGCTTTTAGTGGCAGATTTGGTGGCGTACCCCATTACATTCATGCGCCAATGCGAGCCGTGCTTGGGATCGTAGCGAAAGAAAATGGCGAGGGTATGTGGTTTCCCCGGGACGAAAAAGATCCTGAGCCGACGCCGCCCAAGGCGGTGAAGAAAGGCCCGCCATCTCTCAAAGTGATCAAATAAGCGAAAGGTTACTCGAAGCGATAGTCAGGTCGCATCCTGACAAGCAGGCGTAGGCTGGGTGCGCTAGAACGCGATTCAATCCCCCCGTCAGTAATCGCTCGTGGCTAGTTGATGTACTCAAATATTTTAACGATTTTTTGAACGCCAAAGACTTGTCTGGTCTTTTCTACTGCGGCTTCTGATTCTGTTCTCGACAGCAATCCCATCAGATACACAACACCATTTTCAGTGACGACTTTGACCCGACCGGCATCGGTTTCCGGGTTGGTTATTAAGACAGTTTTAACCTTGGTGGTCAGCCACGCGTCGTTGGTTCGCGCCATCATCGTTGTAGGGCCGGCAATCTCGAGTTCATTATGGACCGTGCGGACCTTGCGCATATCCTTGATGGCGGCGGTGGCGGCTTGCTTGGTCTCTTCCGAAGGAACCTGCCCGGTCAGGAGTACCATGCCATTAAAGCTGGTGATCCCTAGGTGGGCATCCTGGAGTTCTGGCTTCGCTGCTCGAACGACGGCTTTGCCTCTCGATTCGATCATCTGATCGTCCCAAACTGTGCCCAGTGTGCGGCTACCATAGTCCTCAGAAGTCGGCCCAGAGACGGTAGCACAACCATGCAGTGTCGTGAGCAACGCCAATACGACAAGCGTGTAGCGCGGCGAAGTGGATGAGAGCCAATGGAACATTATCTTGAGTCCTTTTGCAATGTATCGTCTAGAGTAAATGCGTTCTGAATCCAGTCAAGAGATGCGGAGATTGAAATCACGTCAAAGCGACAGTCCAATTCGGCATGAATGGGATGCTGCGTGAGAAAATATCTTGCCGAGTTAATTATCTTAATCATTTTACTACGAGTTACTGTCTCAGCTCCCGTGCCCCGTGAAGTGTCTTGGCGATATCTGACTTCGACAAATATCACAGTGGTCTGGTCGCGGACGATAAGGTCAATTTCACCGACCTTACAGAGAAAATTGCGGGTCACCAGCCTAAGCCCTTGCGTCTCAAGGAATGCGAGCGCCCTGTCTTCGGCGTCGTTGCCCCGTTGGATGTTGGTCTCATTCATGATGCATCGGTGATCGCTGGCATGATGGTGACACGGCCGTTCTCGAATCGGCCCCACATCAATTCTCGAGTAAGAACATTATCCTCGTTGAGCCGAAGCACACCGGTGACGCCATGAATCTTGCTGTTTCTGAGTGCCTTGAGCTGTTTTAGTCTTGGGTAGAGTTGATAAGCATCGACGCCCAAGGCATAGAAAGCAGAGAGCTGCGCGCCCGCAGCCGGCCAAGTTGTTTGGATTTGACGCTGAAAAACATCAATTTCCATCAATTTCCAGGGAATTTCAGAAAATCGAATGCCATTTAGGTCGATAGCCTCAATTTTTGAATGGCTACTGTCGTGTATGTTCGAGGTTGCATAAACTGGAATATCCTCTGCGTAATAGAACGCGAGGGTTGGGTTAATGCCGCGAGCCTGTGCTGAATTCGCGAGCAAGAACACAAAGTCTATATCCTGACGCCGACGGGGCGTAAATTCGAAACGCTCGCCGATGATGCGACGTAAGTCGGCGCTGCGCGACTCACTCTTGTCTACGGCCAGCAGGGTCTTGATCAAATCTGAGTAGTCTTTTTGGTTGGTATATTCCGCGCTGTCAATGACGTTGCCGCCCAAACCAGCCCAGTACTTCTGGAATACGGCGGCATTTCTATTGCCCCACTCGCCGCTGGGATAAATCATCAGGGCGTTACGTTGCCCGTCTTTGTATGCCTGCTCGGCTATTTGATAAATCTCATCTTCAGGGGCGAGGCCAAATTGGTAGAGCGCCGGGTTATCGGTGGCGTCGATGCTTCTATTCAGTGCCAGCACGGGTATCGATAGCTGTTCTCTGGCGAGCAGGGTGACATTCTCTCGGCTCAATGGACCGATCACCAGTTCCGCGCCAGCGGCCTGGGCTTCGATCAACAGGGTTTTTACATCAGCATCGCTGGTATCAAAAAGCTTAATTTCAGCCTGACCATGACGCTGATAATGAGAGGCCAAGATACCATCGCGGATCGCGCGGCCGTAGAGCCCAAGATCGCCTTGCAGTGGTAGCAAAAGGGCAATGATCTTCGGTTGATCTCGAACGACCTCAGTCAACAATTGTAAGCTCATCGGCAATCGCGTCGCGGCAGGATGAAAACTCCATACTCGACGCCAATTATTCAGTGCCTGGAGTTGCAAGACCGGGTCAGATTGGTATTGCTGAGTCATCGCTGCCAGGGATAGCCAGCCGCGCAAGTCACTAGTGATGGCGGCTTCAGCCTGAGTGGTGAGACTTCTGGTAGGTATAGATAACAGCGTGTCAAAAATACTGTCGTGATTGGCATTTCTTGCTGCTTCGCTCAGCAATGGGTCAAAGGCAATTTTTTCTCGAGCGCTCGCCAGGTAACTTCGCGCCAGCAGATAGGCCTGGGCCCTGAGTTGCCCCTGGGCCAGTTGATCGGCGCTGGTCATTGGGATGCCGACGAGCCGGTTATCCGCGAGCCATTGGAGCGCCAATTGCGGTTGTTCAAGGCGTAAAGCCACGCGAGCTTGCGCAAGTATAAAACGTTGCAGTAGTGGCGTCGGCGGTGTTTGGGAGACGAGGGCGAGAATTTTTTGGGCTTGTACGGCATCTTCACTAGTCAAGGCCAGTTCGGCGGCTGTGATTTTTAGTTCGTCAGCGCGGGCCGTTGTGCTGCGATCGGCGGTGAGTAGCAGTTGTTGGATGTTCTGAGTTTGGGCGGCAGTTAATGCGCTTGCCTGAGATGATTTCGCAGGCCTTTCTCTCGCCGGCTGCGAGCCACAGGATACCAGGCAGATCAAGAAGGCCAGATAAATAAGGGATCTTGGTAAAGAGCCTGGAATCACTGAGTTTATTATGGAGCTGGTCATGGCTGCGCTATGGTTCTCTGGGTAGATTCGCTGGATGTCACGGTCTATAAGTGCCATCCTAACCGATTTGTGGCAGGCTCGCCGTAAGATTGTGCCCGCCAAATCACCCGTTAATATTGCTGCCATGACTGGCATGAAGGAATCGCTGTTGTGAGCTGCCTGTATATTGTTGCGACGCCCATCGGTAATCTCGATGATATGACCCTGCGCGCCATTCAGGTGCTGAAGGACGCTGATGTGGTGGCTGCCGAAGATACACGCCATAGCCGGTCGCTACTAGATCATTTTGGGGTTACCAGTCGTCTGGTGAGCTACCGCGATCACAATGAAGCGGCTGCTACGCAGGGGCTGTTGACGCTGATGGCGGAGGGTCAAACCATCGCGTTGATTTCGGATGCGGGCACGCCACTCATCTCAGATCCAGGCTATCGCCTGGTACAAGCGGCTCTCGCGAATGGTATTCAAGTCATTCCGATTCCGGGTGCCAGCGCCGTGATAGCGGCGCTGTCTGTCTCTGGCATGGCCACAGACCGGTTTAGTTTCGAGGGTTTCCTGCCGGCCAAACGTGTGGCGCGGCAGAGTTATCTGCAGCAATTGAGTCAGGAATCTCAGACGCTGGTGTTTTATGAAGCGCCCCATCGAATTCGGGGCGCGTTGTTGGATATCGCCGAAGTACTTGGCGAAGATCGGCAAGTGACGTTGGCGCGAGAGCTGACTAAACGATTTGAGCAGGTTTGGCACGGGCCTGTGGGCGAAGCGATTGCTCACCTCGAGTCAAAATATATCCCGGAGCGCGGGGAGTTTGTGTTGCTGGTGGCGGGCATTGGCAATGCCCGGTTATCCTCTGAGCAATATGAAGCGAGACGGATTATGGGACTCTTGCTGCCGGAAATGCCGCCCCGGCGCGCCGCAGAGATAGCCAGTCAGATTACTGGTGAGAGCAAGAAAGCCTTGTACGACCTGGCGGTTCAAATGCGACAGCAAGATAAGTTAGCGCCTATTTGACACCAATGACTGTATACTGCGCATAGAGAGTTGACCAGGCAATCGCTATTGCCCTGCTTATGGCAGCGGTGGTAGAGGAAAGTCCGGGCTCCATAGGGCAGAGTGCCAGGTAACGCCTGGGAGGCGTGAGCCTACGGAAAGTGCAGCAGAGAATAGACCGCCAAAGTCCTGGTTCGCCAGTTCAATGGTAAGGGTGAAAAGGTGCGGTAAGAGCGCACCGCGCGACCGGTAACGGTTCGTGGCAGTGTAAACCCCACTCGGAGCAAGACCAAATAGGAATCCATCGTTGCGGCCCGCAATTGGATTCGGGTAGGTCGCTAAAGATGCATGGCGACATGTATCGTAGATGAATGATTGTCCTCGACAGAACCCGGCTTACGGTCAACTCTCTACTTATTAGTTCCTTCAACTTTTCAGTGAAGGTCACGCTGGAATTTCTGTGTTTTTGCGGCTCTGTCGTCAGCAGCGCCCTATTGCTGAAAGTC
>DGOD01000315.1:8037-10399 GCA_002389265.1 Gammaproteobacteria bacterium UBA4475 | reverse complement strand
AAAACTTCCCCGCTGGTGTACCAGCAGGCGCGAATGAATTGGTTGGTATTGACTGGGTTGTGGATGAGATATCAACCCACGTGGGTTATCTCTGGTATACCATTGACGGGCCGGGGCGCTCAGCGTTTATCTGTGATTTCTATATACTGGCAGCACAGCGAAGCCGCGGTTATGGCCGCTTAACTATCGAGCTGCTTGAGGCACAGTTGCTTGCCGCTGGCGTCACGCAGCTGCAGCTGCGAGTGGCTCATGATAACCAGCGGGCGCTGCGTCTGTATCAGGAAATCGGTTTTTTCATGACGGGCCACAATATGCTGAAACGGCTTGCCAGTAAGGCTTAAAAAGTCGCGCATTTTGGTAGCCAATGCTTGGGGTGTAAATGCAGGTAAATAATGCATATATGTCCCTGTACCTGTATTAATGCACGCTATACTATGGTGTCTACGATTATTTTAAGGAAGAACGGCATGTCCCAGGCAACAGCTACGCCTTCAATCAATAGCGCTAAAACCGTCGATATCTATGTTAACGGTGGTTTTCGGCAGAGTGCTGCCACCGAGACGGTGCCAGTGACGAATCCGGCCAATCAGGCCGTGATCGCTTATGCGCCACTGACGACCATGGCGGAAGTGGATGAGGCGGTGGCCGCGGCGCAAGCGGCGTTTCTACTCTGGCGCCGAGTGCCGGCGCCGGAACGGGCGCGCATTATGATGAAGTACCAGATGCTGTTAAAGGACAATCACGATCAGATCGCGGCGATTCTGGCGCTGGAAACGGGCAAAACATTTGCCGATGCGCAGGGTGATGTCTGGCGTGGTATCGAAGTGGTTGAGCAGGCCTGTAATGTCCCCGCCATGATGATGGGCGAGACCTCTGAAAACGTTGCTCGCGGCATCGATACCTACAGCCTGATTCAGCCCTTGGGTGTGTGTGTCGGTATTACCCCCTTCAATTTTCCGGCGATGATACCCATGTGGATGTTCCCCATGGCCATCGCTTGTGGCAATACCTTTGTGTTGAAGCCATCTGAGCAGGATCCCATGACGCCGAATCGATTGGTTGAGCTGTTCTATGAAGCGGGCTTTCCACGGGACCTGGTGCAGGTCATCCACGGCGGGCGTGAGCAGGTTGATGCCTTGATTACCCATCCCGATACGCGGGCAATTTCTTTTGTCGGTTCGGTACCTGTCGGTCAGCATGTTTACCGTCTCGGCACGGATCACTTGAAGCGCGTGCAGTGTATGGCAGGCGCGAAGAACCATATGGTGATCATGCCCGACGCTAACCGGGCGCAGGTAGTGAGTGCTCTAGTGGGGTCGTCAGTGGGCGCCGCAGGACAACGTTGTATGGCCATCAGCGTGGCGGTATTTGTGGGTGATGCCGTGGACATGATCGAAGATGTTCGTGCCGCCATGGCCGTGGTCAAGCCCGGTGCCTGGGACGATGACAAGGCGGGTTACGGTCCGCAGATTAGTCCGCAGGCCAAAACTCGCATTCTGGGTTATATCCAGAAGGGTAAAGATGAAGGCGCCACTTGCCTGCTCGACGGCAGTGACTGCGCGGTAGATGGGCTGCCCGATGGCAACTTCGTGGGGCCGACGCTGTTTGCTGATGTCAGCCGGGATATGACGATCTACAAGGAAGAGATTTTTGGTCCGGTACTGGTCACCATGGCGGCCACGACACTGGAAGAAGCGATCCAGGTTATCAACGACAATCCCTATGGTAATGGTGTGTCAATTTTCACCTCTTCTGGCGGTGCGGCGCGCAAGTTCCAAAGCGAAATTGAAGTGGGTCAGGTGGGCATCAATATCCCGATTCCAGTGCCCTTGCCATTCTTTTCATTCACTGGCTGGAAGAACTCCTTCTACGGAGATCAGCATGCTTATGGCAAGCAGGCGATTCGGTTCTATACAGAAACCAAAACGATCACCGCCCGCTGGTTTGACGATGACGCGGTTGTTGCATCGAATATGACCATAGCATTGAAGTAATGAATTTCGACCTGACGGACGACCAACAGGCGTATCAGCAGGCGGCGCGAACCTTTTCTGATAAGGCGTTAGCGCCGCATGCCGCGGCCTGGGACGAAGGCAAAATCTTCCCTAAGGACGTTATTGCAGGGGCTGGCGAGCAAGGCTTTTGTGGCCTGTATTGCCCGGCAGATGCTGGTGGCATGGGCCTGAGTCGGCTGGATTCATCGATCATTCTTGAACAGCTGGCGATGGGCTGTACCTCAACCACGGCGTTTATCTCGATCCATAATATGGCGACCTGGATGATTGCCGAGTATGGCAGCGAGCAAACCGTCGATCAGTTTTGCCCCGATCTCATTAGTGGCGACCAGCTTGCCAGCTATTGC
>DGOD01000315.1:0-7955 GCA_002389265.1 Gammaproteobacteria bacterium UBA4475 | reverse complement strand
GGCGATCACTACGTGGTTAACGGTTCGAAAATGTTTATTTCTGGAGCGGGCCAGACCGATGTACTGGTGGTGATGGTCAGAACAGCGGATACCGGCTCGCGGGGTATTAGTACCTTGGTCATACCGGCCGACTCACCGGGCATCAGTTTTGGCTCAAATTTGGAGAAAATGGGTTGGCATAGCCAACCGACTCGAGAGATCAATTTTGATCAGGTGCGCGTGCCTGTGGCGAACCGGCTCGGTAAGGAAGGTGAGGGTTTTAAAATCGCCATGAAGGGCCTGGATGGCGGGCGTATTAATATCGCCGCCTGTTCTATTGGTACGGCGCAAGCGGCCATAAATCGCAGCCAGGTCTATATGTTAGATCGCCAGCAATTCGGCGCGCCCCTGGCAAGTTTTCAGGCGCTACAATTTAAATTGGCCGATATGGTGACTGAACTCGTCGCTGCCCGCCAAATGGTTCGACTCGCGGCCTTTAAGGTTGATCAGGGCGATCATCAGGCCAGCGTCTATTCTGCCATGGCGAAGCGGTTCGCCACGGATGTGGGGTTTGAGGTTTGTAATCAGGCGCTGCAGATCCATGGTGGCTACGGTTACATGCAAGAGTACCCGCTGGAACGTTATTTACGCGATACTCGGGTGCACCAGATTCTGGAAGGCACCAATGAAATCATGCGGTTGATTGTCTCCAGGCATCTACTGACCCAGGCCGATATCGAGATCATTCAATAGTCAAAAATTTAATTATCGCCTGCCAATCGACTGCGGCAGCGATCTACCTAAAGGACATGCTCATGACCGAAAAGCTGTTGCTAGAGATTAAAGACCACACTGCCATCATCACCATCAATAATCCCGCCGCCAATACCTGGGATGCTGAGAATCTCACTGCGTTACGGGATAGGGTAGTTGAATTGAACGCCAATGATGAGATCTATTCGCTGGTGATCACTGGTCAAGGGGAAAAGTTCTTTTCTGCCGGGGCTGACCTAAAAATGTTTGCCTCTGGTGATAAGCAGGTGGCGCGGGACCTGGCGGAAAAATTCGGCGCCGCTTTTGAAGCCCTGGCAAATTTCCGCGGTGTCTCTATCGCTGCGATCAATGGCTACGCCATGGGGGGTGGCCTTGAATGTGCCATGGCCTGTGATATCCGCATCGCCGAAACTCAGGCCGTGATGGCCCTGCCGGAAGCCACTGTGGGTTTGTTGCCGGCAGGGTTGGGCACGCAACACCTGGCTTGGTTGGTGGGTGAAGGCTGGGCAAAGCGCATGATTCTCTGCGGCGAGCGGGTGGACGCGGCAACCGCGGAACGTATTGGGTTAATCGAAGAAGTGGTTGCCAAAGGTGAAGCCCTGACTAGCGCCATGGCGCTGGCGGCCAAGGTGGAAGGTCAGAGCCCGACTAGCGTCAGCGCCTGCAAACGACTGATTCAGGCGGCGCGATCAGGCAACATCACCGATGCCTATCAGGCTGAGCGCGACGCCTTTGTGAACCTGTTTGATACTCAGGATCAGGCAGAAGGCGTCAATGCCTTCCTGCAGAAGCGTCAGCCACAATGGAAGAATGCCTAAACTATGACTGATGTCTTGTTATTTGAAACTGTGCCGGGCCAGCAAGGCAGTAAGCTGGGTCTGGTGACGCTGAATGCGCCGGCGACATTGAATAGCCTGAGCCTCGAGATGATCGACTTGCTGATGCCGCAGCTGATCGCCTGGCGTGAAGACGATGCTATCGCCATGGTCATATTCCAGAGCAGCAACGACAAGGCATTCTCCGCCGGTGGTGATATTCAGGCTTTGTATCAGTCCATGGTGGCGCATCCCGGTGGACCGAACCCTTATGCAGAAGCTTTTTTTGAACGCGAGTATCGGCTTGATTACCTAATTCATACTTACCCAAAACCGACTTTGGTCTGGGCCCACGGCATTGTCATGGGGGGCGGTCTGGGCATCATGGGGGGCTGCAGTCATCGAATTGGCACGCAATCGACGAGATTAGCCTTGCCGGAAATCACCATCGGGCTATTCCCTGATGCCGGTGCCACCTGGTTTCTGAGTCAGATGCCGCGACACTGGGCTTACTTTATGGCCTGGACGGGTTGTCAGTTGAATGCCCAGGATGGCTTGGTAGTGGGCTTGATTGATCACCTGCTCGATTACGCTGAACAAGCGGCCATACTTGAATGTCTGACAAACGAAACCTGGAGCGCTGATGGTGAGGCGAACAAGCAGCGGCTGAGTCAGATTTTGCAAGATGCCGCAGGCGCCGCTTCAAACTTTCCACCGAGTCAATTAGTTCCTCATGAAGCGAGAATTTTGGCAGTGATGGATCAGGTGTTGGCCAGTGAGAAGCCAGTATCGGCATTTTATGCTGCAGTGGATGACTTCGCTGACGATAAATTTCTGGCTCGTGCTGCCAACGGTATCAAGCGCGGATCTCCGACCACGGCGCATATCATTCACGAGCAGCTCAAGCGGGCCGACGGCATGTCGCTGCAGCAGACCTTTGAACTTGAGCTGGTGATTGCCGTGCAATGCAGTCGCCATCCTGACTTTACAGAAGGGGTGAGGGCGCTGTTGATCGATAAGGACAACCAGCCCCAGTGGCGATTTGGCAGTGTTGATGCTGTCCCATCGGAGTGGCTGCAAGAGCACTTCACACCACCTTGGGATGTTAACCCATTGGCAGATATGTCAGATCGTTAAGTCTTGGTAGACAAGGAGTTTTTTGAATGACAGATATTGGATTTATTGGTCTGGGTAACATGGGTGGACCCATGGCTGCGAATCTGCTGAAGGCGGGTTACAAGGTTAAAGTCTTTGATTTGGTGCCGGCGGCACTGGCGGAGCTTGAATCCCTCGGCGCGACAGCCTGCGAGAGTGCCGCAGAGGCCGTGCTTGATGTTGATGTCGTTGTTTCCATGCTGCCCGCTTCAGTGCACGTCGAGCGCCTCTATCTTGGCGATGGTATGAGCGACAAGGGTATTTTATCGCGTATATCGCCTGCCACCCTCGTGATTGACTGCAGCACCATTGCCTCCGCGTCTGCGCAGAAGGTCTCTGCAGCCGCTGGCGAACGTGGCATCACCATGCTTGACGCCCCCGTGTCAGGTGGCGTAGGCGGTGCTGTTGGCGGCACCTTAACCTTTATTGTGGGTGGTTCTGCCGCTGGGCTGGCAAGCGCTAGGCCCATTCTTGAGATCATGGGCAAGAATATTTTTCATGCCGGCGCTGCCGGTGCCGGTCAGGTCGCAAAAATTTGTAATAACATGCTGCTATCGGTCCTGATGACAGGCACCGCCGAGGCGCTGCAGTTGGGCGTTGATAACGGTTTGGATCCTGCGGTTTTGTCCGAGATTATGCGCAAGAGCTCCGGCGGTAACTGGGCTTTGGAAGTTTATAATCCCTATCCGGGTGTCATGGATGGTGTGCCTGCCTCGAAAGACTATGCTGGTGGTTTTTTGGTGGATCTGATGATCAAGGACTTGGGTTTGGCGATGGAAGCTGCGCTGGCCAAGGGTTCAGCCACGCCCATGGGTTCGCTGGCGCGTAATCTTTACATTTCCCATGGCAAGGATGGCTTTGGTCGAAAGGACTTTTCCAGCATACAAAGAGTTTTCCTGAAGGCCGCTAACGAAGATTAAGGACTGGTGGGCAGAAGTTCTTCAATCAGCCGTAGAACCGACCTTAGCCATGCTGGCGTTAGAGTACTTCACTTAACGCCAGCTTTGCGCCGGTCTCAAGCTGGCCAGTGATTGAGTCATGGGGTTCGTTATCGCCTTGGTCAGCGGAAATTTGCACGACGGCCAGAAACTGCTGGCCAGCAACAGCGACGACTTGGCCGAGTTGGCCGCCAGTGGCAGATAAAATTGGAGTGCCAGGCACAACCGGCGTGTCGCTCTGGCCTCGGTGCAGTCGACGTTTGAGTACACCCCGGTACTGCATTCGCGCAACAATCTCCTGGCCAAGGTAGCAACCCTTGGTAAAGCTGATCCCGCCAAAGCGCTGTAGATTAAGCATCTGTGGAATTAACGCTTCGCTAGTGGCCTCTTCAAGCCAGACATAGCCCTCATTGAGCTCGGCGAGTTGCCACTCGGCATAACGCTTTGGATCGTCACACGTTGCAACGTTCGGCTGGCACCAGTGTTCGTAGCGTGGTCCGACAGTCGAGACCTGGATCGTGATGCAGTCGCTGGTCGGTTGCGTGGTAGCGGCAGCCAATGGGCCGATACTGCCATGGCAATGATAGATAGCGGACTCGTCTTTGAGCGTGGCCTTGGAGAAGACAATATACTTTTTCAGGAACGTCATGGTGGGCTCAATCAAGGACACGTGCATTCGCAGCAGGAATCCTTGTTCGATGGCGACGATCCGGTAGTTCGTCAGCATTCGACCCTGAATGTTACAGGTCGCGCCAATACCATGGCCGCCGGGTTTCAGAAGCTCGAGATCACAGGTGGTATAGCCCTGAAGAAATTTCAGGGCATCACGGCCGGTGATCGACAGGAAACCAAAGTCAGGGAGTTGGATGACATCATTCATAGTATCTATTCTACATCTCGGTCGAGCGGAAGCGGTATAATTTTCCAACTATCATTTTGAAATAGAAACGACATGACTGAAAATTTGGAACTTAACCGCATGCGCTGGCGCTGTCGGCGCGGCTTGCTCGAGCTTGATTTGCTGTTGGGCCCCTTCTTTGAAGCGATGTATTTGACCCTGGATGCTGACCAACAGCTCAATTTTCAGCGCTTGCTGGAACAGGAGGACCCAGATTTGCTTGAGTGGTTTAGTCAAAAGTCGAGATCTACAGACCCCGGTATGGCAGCACTGGTGGATTTGATGTTGAAACGGGTGCAACCGCCCAGCTAGCATTGCTGTGATAGTGGTGAGGCCAATTCGATAGTTAAGCCCAGCCGAAATGGCCAGCGCGGTGGAAGCTAGGGCCTGTTTTGAAGTTTACGTCAATCGGACATTTTGTCGCAGGACTAACGAGATGATCTCGCCACTAGTGACCCAGCAACTTAGTCTGCGGCTCCAAGCGTCCGCCATCTACTGTTTGTTGGTGACCTTATTACATGGGGCCGCAGGCTTTGGGCTTTGGCTGCTGGGGCTGCCCGACTACTGGTCTGCGGCCATTGGCTTTGTGCTCCTTACGTCTTGGTTGGCGGCCTTGCTGCGGGATGGATTGCGGCGTGGCCCGGGTGCAATCACGGGCCTGAAGCTACAAGCTGGCGTTTGGTCTTTATGTACGCGGCAAGGCGGTGAGGTTGTGGTTACCCTGTTGGCGAGTCAAGTGCTGATGAGTTGGCTGGTCGTGATACGTTTTGAAGCCTTTGACGGCCAACGAATGGCTGTGGCTCTGTTGCCGGATAGTCTCCCCCCACAGCGTTTTCGACATGTCAGGGCTTTATTGCGGCTTGGGTTGGCTAATCGCGCTGATTAGCCATAGTTGAAGGGCGTCAGGATGGTGTCTTGGGCCGTCGGTAGCAAATTGGGGTAGTCCAGGGTGTAATGTAATCCGCGACTTTCATGACGTCGAATAGCTGACTGAATGATCAATTCAGCGACCGTAATCAGATTACGCAGCTCGAGTAAATCATTGGTAATCTTGTAATTGCTGTAATATTCGCCGACCTCTTGAGACAACAGGCGGGTTCGTCGCCGGGCCCGCTGCAGCCGTTTATTGGTGCGGACGATGCCCACGTAGTCCCACATAAATCGTCTGAGTTCATCCCAATTGTGCGATATGACCACATCCTCGTCAGAGTCAGTAACCTGAGATTCATCCCAATCCGGTATCTCGATATGAGGCATAGGTGATTGCGGCTGCTTTTGAATATGTTGGGCCGCCGCCGTGGCAAACACCATACATTCCAGTAAAGAGTTGCTCGCCATTCGGTTTGCGCCGTGTAGGCCGGTGAAACTTGATTCGCCAATCGCGTATAAATTGGGGATGTCAGTCGCGCCGTTGATGTCGGTAGTGATGCCACCGCAAGTATAATGCGCGGCAGGCACCACAGGGATCGGCGACTGCGTGATATCTATTCCCAGCTCCAGACAGCGAGCGTAGATAGTCGGAAAATGGCTGGTAATAAAGTCTTTGTCCTTGTGGCTGATATCCAGATACACACAGTCACAACCCAGGCGTTTCATTTCGTGGTCTATGGCTCTGGCGACAATGTCCCGCGGGGCCAATTCCCCGCGTTCATCGAAATGTTTCATAAATGGTGTCCCGTCGGGTAACACCAGACGCGCACCCTCGCCGCGTAAGGCCTCACTGATCAGAAAAGATTTAGCGTCAGGGTGGTAAAGGCAGGTAGGGTGGAATTGGTTAAATTCCATGTTGCCCACCCGGCAGCCGGCCCGCCAGGCCATGGCTATGCCGTCGCCGGAGGCGGTATCCGGATTGCTGGTATAAAGGTAGACCTTGCTCGCGCCACCAGTGGCTAGGACGACGTAACGGGCTTTAAACAGCTCCACTTCCTGGGTCGCCAGATTCAGGGCGTAGGCGCCAAGACAGCGTTTGCCGGACTGGCCCAACTCATCTTCAGTGATCAGGTCCACTGCGGCATAGCGTTCAAATAGACTAACATTCTCCCGTTGCAGCAGATGCTGGGCCAGCGTGCTGCCGATTTCTCGACCGGTAGCATCAGCGGCATGGATAACCCGTCGGTGGCTGTGACCGCCTTCCTGTGTGAGATGAAACTCCTGACGCCCGTTTGCCTGAGTTTCAACATCGAATTTGACGCCCAGGTCTACCAGCCACTCGATCACAGACGGGCTCTGTTCTACCGTATATTTGACCACATCGTGGTGACAGAGCCCGGCACCAGCGACGAGAGTATCCTGAATGTGCGAGTCAGTACTGTCGTATTCGTCCAGTACCGCGGCAACCCCGCCTTGGGCATAGTAGGTAGACCCCTCGCTGCTGACATCTTTGCAAAGCATTGCAACTTGGAAGTCGGCGCTGAGTTTCAGTGCCAATGTCATGCCCGCAGCACCGCTGCCAATAATGAGTACGTCGTGTTGGTATGATTTTGTGCTCAAGTTTTCGGGCCTTCTAAAAGCAAGATTGGGAAGCGAAATGGGAGTCTCGCACCGACTGAACCGCAAGATTACCCAATGACTTGAACAAAAGCATAATTTTTATCACTTTAGGACACTCCGATGCTCGTTGCTGGTATTATTTGCGCGATAAAATAAAATTTTTAACGTTCTTGCCTGGCTCACGAACTTATACTTACAAACAGTGTCTATGAGTTTAAGAATTTGACCGGCAGTTCAATTTAACGCGGTTACGGGAGTGCCGGTGAAATTTCAAGGGGAGACAGATCGCCAATTGGTCGAGCGCGTGCAGCGCGGGGACAAGAGTGCCTACGATCTATTGGTGCTCAAGTACCAGCATCGTATTGTCAGTCTGGTGAGCCGCTATATGCGGGACCAAGACGAGGTGCTTGACGTGACTCAGGAGGCGTTTATTAAGGCTTACCGGGCTCTCCCTGGTTTCCGTGGGGACAGTGCGTTTTATACTTGGCTCTATCGGATTGCGATTAATACGGCGAAAAACTATCTGGTGTCCCGCTCCAGACGGCCGCCAGATTCAGATATTGACGTGGATCAGGGCGATTATCAGGGCGAGACGCTGGCGTTAAGTGACATTGAGAGCCCTGAAAATCGGCTGGAGGGTGATCAGCTCGAAGCGGTTGTTTACAAGGCGATTGACGATTTACCCGAAGAATTGAAAGTCGCTGTAACTTTACGGGAGTTTGACGGTCTGAGTTACGAAGAAATTGCAGGGATCATGGAGTGTCCTGTGGGGACCGTCAGATCGAGAATATTCAGGGCCAGGGAGGCGATAGAGAAGAAAATCGCGGCGCTAGGTTAGGCCGGCGCGCTACTAGCCAGATTTATGAGCAGATTTAACAGCAAACAGCTTTATACAAAGACAGCTTT
>DGOD01000093.1 GCA_002389265.1 Gammaproteobacteria bacterium UBA4475 | reverse complement strand
CCCCATTTATACTTCTTATACTTGCGCCAAACTCGGATTCCGATCGCACCAATCGACGTTCGTTGGTCATCGGCATGGCCGACGAAAAACAGGCCGAAACCTCTTGACGACTGGCCTAATTTCGAACCCCAAACCTCAGTATCCATCCGCCTGAGGCGATATGGAACATAGCCGGGATTCGAGCGTTAGTAGCTCCTTCTGTCCTTTAGGCGTCAGCGCAACGCGGAACGCCGACGTGGAGCCAGGTTCGGCACTTTTTGCAACTAGGCCCCGTTCTGTCAAACAGGCGACAAGTCTCGTAGCAACTCCGAACGTTGTCCGAATTGTCCCTGCAAACTCAAACAATGAGCTTGGACCGTCGCGGAGCGCACTCAGTCCAGCCCAGTATTCTGTTTCGCGAAAACTCTTGCTTCCAACGTCCGTCATCTTAATATCGATCCGTGGGTCTCAAAATCTATGCGCCGGCTGCCGATCCGACATCCCGGGGTGTACTTTGGCCGTGCTACTGCTTCGCGCACTCAATCTGGGACGTCTAGCTTCTCGTCGATCCACTTCTCGACAACTTCGGCGAGGACGTCCAACGGCACTGCCCCGGTTGTAAGAATCAAAGCGTGAAAATCACGCAGTGAGAAGGCGCTGCCAAGCCGCTCCTCTGCTCGGCCCCTAAGTCTTAGCAGTTCGCGCTCACCAACCTTATAGGCGAGCGCTTGCCCAGGTAGGGTGATGTATCGATCCACTTCTGTCGTAATTGCTTCTGCTGACAATGCGGTGTGCTTGATCATGAATTCAATGGCACGTTTCCGACTCCAGTTTTTCGAGTGGATTCCGGTATCGACCACCAAACGGCAAGCACGCCACATTTCGAAAATAAGTTGGCCGTATCGATCGTAGTCCGTTTCGTAGAGTCCCATCTCCAAAGCGAGTTGCTCGGCGTAAAGTCCCCAACCTTCACCGTAAGCGTAGAAGTAATACTGCTGCCGAAATTTGGGCAGGTCGGTGAGTTCTTGGGCAACCGAAATTTGCAGATGGTGGCCTGGAACTGCTTCGTGCGCTGTCAAGGCAGTAAGTTCGTAGAGCGGCCGCTTTCCCACGTCGTGGACATTTACAAAGAATAGGCCTGCGCGCGTCAAATCTGCGGCCCCAGGCTGATAAAAGGCTGCCGGAGTTTTGGGTGCGATCGCCGCGGGAACCTGTATCAGGCTATATTGGCTTCGTGGAATGTACGCAAAGAACTGCGGAAGAAGGCCGTCTGCCTTCTTCGCGATTGCGGCAATTCGACGCATAAAATCATCCGAGTCTTCCGTGTAGAAGTCTGGATTGCTTCGCAAGAATTCTGCGAAGGCAGCGGTATCACCATCGAACCCGATTTTTTCGATGAGCGATTCCATTTCTTGCTCGATTCGACGAACTTCGGCTAGGCCGAGTTCATGTACCGTATTGGCGTCGGTATCAATTGTTGTGAAGTAGTCAACTAGAAACTCGTAGTACTCTTGTCCACCGGGAATTGATGACAACCCAACATCAGACCGGCATGCGGGAAGGTACTCATTCTGATAGAACTTCAGATATCGCTCGTAAGCCGGGATGACAACTGTCTCAATGGCGTGCCTTCCACGTTCTTCCAGATCGGACCGAACATTGTCGTGATACTTGTCGGGTATCGCCCGAAACGGACCGAAAAATAGGCTGGTATCTGCATTCGCAGAGATAAATCCGCTTATGTTGGCTTCGTATCCGTCCAAGGTCTCACAAGGTTGCACATAACCCGTTTCAATTCCCTTGCGCATGAGCTCAATGTTTTCGTCGGCATACCGTCCAAAATCGCCGAGTCGGGCGGTATAGTCTCGATAGTCTTGCTCGGTTGTGAAGGTGGTCGATGCGGCAATTTGTGCAAACAGCGTCTGCCAACCAACAACCGTGTTGAACGTAAGAAATCGACCATTGAAATCCAACTGGCGCCGTTCATGCTGCACCATCCAACGGAAGACGTCATAGTTGACCTTGTTATGTTCCGAAAGACCTTGATAGTCAACCTCTTCGAGCGCATTGAGAGTCCGGCCCAGGCGATTGGCAGTGTCCCGGTGGCTCTGCTCGTCAAGGCGACCCAACCTGTCCTTGTTATTGGACTCGCCTAAGTAGGACGCCAGAATTGGTTGCGCGTCAAGCGTTGCTTGCCACGATTCATTCATAAGTTCCGTTAGCTGCTGATCGGGAGTCTCAGCGAATGAAGGCGCCGTAAATACACACAAAACAGAAAGCGCAGCTAAGAACCGTAAGCAAAGCGTCATCGAATAACAGCTCCGCCCTTCATTACGAAGGTGACGTTCTCCAGCGTGCTGATGTTTTCAAGCGGGTTCTCTGCGGTTGCCACGATGTCGGCGGCCTTGCCCACTTCGAGTGTGCCTATTTGTTGCTCCAGCCCCAGCGCCTCAGATGCGGTAACCGTTGCTGATCGCAGCGCGTCAGCCGATGACAATCCAGCCTCAACAAGAAACTTGAACTCCGTCGCGGCCTCGCCGTGACGGACAGCGCCGCTGTCTGAGCCAAACAAGATAGGGACGCCTGCTTTATACGCCTCTTCCGCTCGACGCATCGCCCCGTCGAAGAATCCATCGAGTCCCATTTGCGCCGCAATTGGATCTACGACTTTATGAGCGGCGAGAGTCGGCGTGAAGTACGCATTCTTGGCGAGCTTGTATGCATCTTCTGCAATGGGCCCGTGCTCGATTGTGTCGACGCCCGCTTTCAGGAGCATTCTTGATGCATCTCCAGAAGCGACGTGCGCGGCCACTTTCAATCCAAGCTTGTGGGCTGTCTCAATGACGGCTTCTATCTCGTCCTCGTACTCGTACACCAATGAATGGCCGAAGAATTCACCATTACCGGCGATTCTTAGCTTGATGACGTCAACGCCTTCAGCTGCCAGCTTTCGGACCACCTTCCTGCACTCGTACGGGCCGTCGCACAATCCACTGTCGTTGAATGTCTTTTCCACGTCGGGCCTCACACCAAGGTGCGCAGGATCATACTCGCCGTGTGAAACCGAGACTTGTGTCATCGCGGCTACAATTCGAGGACCCTTGATAATTCCCTGGTTAATGGCATTACGCAGATCAAGAATAACCCCGCCCGGATCGCCGAGATTTCTGACAGTGGTGAATCCTGCATTCAGCGTTTCCTCGATCATCGGAATGGAGCTTAGTGCGAGTCTTGCTTTGTCACGGATATGGGCATCAGTTAGGACCGTCAGCGGATTGTTCTCGACGCCGATGTAGAGAGTGACGTGTGCATGCATATCAATCAGTCCAGGCAGCACGTAGCTGTTAGACAGATCAATCACGTGCGTTCCCTCCACAAAACCTTCTGTGATCGACTTGATAACACCACCTTCGATGATCACGCTGACGTTCTCTTGTGCCGCCTCACCAGGTACAGCAATAAGATGGCCTGCATGAATTACTGTTTCGATTGGCGCGGCTGCCTCTTCTGCATGAACAGAAGAAAATGGCATCGCGATAAACGTCGCAACAAAGACCATCACCAGTCTGGCGGCGACACGACGCTTCTTGGCGAAGAATTTCTTAGTGGAACTTGTAGCTATCATTGGGATTCCTTTGTCGACATGTAAGCTCTGCTACGAAACGTTGATCTAGAATTCGGCACGAATTGACAGGCCGATTTGTCTCGGTCGCAACCTGACAGTGGTAATACCGTTCAAACCGATGAGATAGTTCACAATCTCATGGGTATTCGTCAGGTTTTTTGCAAAGAGACCTAGCTCCCAGCGACCGAAATCCACCCCGAGATTCATATTGAGTAGGTGATATTGATCCGTTTTCGGCGATGTAGCGTTGTTGAGCAGGTTGAACGCGTCCGATACGTACTGGTGATCAATTCGCGCAAAGCCCTGCGCGCCCGAACTTAGGTCGTGGTTCCACTGCAAATAGGTGGCTGTTTTCCATTCTGCAGCACCCGGAAGCTCGTCTCCCACTGTCGCGACCGCGCCAGGAAGTACGGACTCGATGCGAGTCTTGGTATATGCAATCGCGGTACCCATGGTCCAGCTAAGGCTTGGTGCGAAGGTCAGGGAAAGTTCGGCACCTTTAGACGTAGCGTCGCCGGCATTGTTTACGTAGGCAAATCCGATCGGGTTTGTTTGCGTCAACTGAATATCTTTCCAGTCGATGAAAAACGCAGCTGCTTCAACGGTTAGCCGCCCGCCCAATACCGATGACTTTGTCCCTAATTCGTAGTTCCACAAACTGTCGGCCGCGTAGTCCGCTGGTGACTCTGGGATGCCCGGAATTACAGGCAACTGAAAGTTGCTTTGACCAACGCGGTAGCCTTGCGCAGCCGTCAAATAATAGTGAGTTGACTCGTTTGGACGGAATGACAATGAAAGTTTCGGTGTCACCTCATTCTCGGTAGTGCCTCGAGCGGTTGCCGGTTGACCTGCTCCCAACGGACCACCAGTCATAGTTGTCAGACTTTGTTCGTTCTCGAACCAGCGAGCTCCTAACGTTGCCGATAACGTGTCGCTAAAGTTGTACGTAAATTCGCCGAAAACTGCCGTTTCCGTTGTGTCGATCGTCAACACCGAGCCGAATAGCGCATCCTCCGGATAGGGATCGCCTGCTATTGGGAGGCCAATAATCGTCAGTATTGCATCGAGCCCCGCTGCTGTGGCGTTTTCACTGGCGTTTCGTTTTGAGTCTCGATAGAAGGCGCCGATGATCCAATCGAACTGCGAGTCGTTGCTGGAGGTCAGGCGAATCTCTTGTGCGAATACATCGCTCTCACTGGCGCTCCTGACGCCAACGACAGGTGGAAGTCCAAATGCTCCTGCGACTGGCCCTAGGGCACCCGATGCGTCGGATCGAACTTCTTCATTTCGATCAGAGAACGTCGTTGAAGATGTGAGGGTTGCGGCACTAAGATCGTAGTCAATCGTTAGATTTTGTGTCGCAGAATCGAATAGTACTGGCTCTTTGATCACAGAGTCATACTCATCATTCGGCCCATCTACCCGGCTGAACGCGCGATCATTCGGTTCGTCGTCCTGAGCGCTTACCGAAAGCAAGATCGAAAGATCCTCGCTCGGGTGCCAACCCAACATCAAACGTCCACCGATCGAGTCCTGAGAATCGACGTTGCTTTCGCCGCGAGTCGTATTGTCTACGTAACCACCATCGTTTCTTGAGTAAACAACGGCGCGCAGTGCCAACGAGTCCTCGATTAGCGGTATGTTAACCATTGCGTTGATACCGAAAGACTCGTCGCCGCCTTCGATCGTCGAGACAGAGGCGGCTAGCGTCGAAGCAAATCCGCTCGCGTCAGGTTTGTTCGTAATAATTCTGATGGCACCACCGAGGGCGCCGGATCCAAAAAGTGTGCCCTGGGGACCTCGAAGCACTTCCACCCGGTTAACATCGAATAGTCGCAAATCGGGTGTGGCCAATGATGCGAACGAATCAAGTACCGGCAAGTCATCCTGGTAGACGGCGACTGGTGCTTGAGTATTATTTTGATTCACCGAAGTAGTGATACCTCGGATCGAGAATTTTGACGCGTTGGCACCGTTCGAGTTTTGTATCAGTCCCGGCACCTGCCCGACGAAACCCTCGAAATTGTCAGCAGCGATTCGTACAAGGCTTTCTTCATCGATTGCCGACAAGCTCATTGGCACGTCGATTAGACGTTGATCTCGTTTGGTAGCGGTTACGACGATCTCCTCAAGAAAGGAGGCATCGGATTCCTGAGCCAGTGAGGTAATCGGTGAGGATAGAATGGCTGTTGCGGCTATAGCCGTGATCAGAACTTTATGTGACTGCATTGTCTCGCCCCCTATAACTATCTGTTTTCCCTCAGCTTAGTAAGGAACCAAGCTGAGGATTGACCCGAGCGCGATAACAATGAACATTGCTCAGTTTTAAAATGATAGCTGTTCATTTTTGTCGTGTCAAATTACACTAGGCGTACAAGATGGTCACAAACAGGCACAAATTGAGGACTAGGAATGCCGGTACGCGATGAAAAATACATGCAAGATCAACGACAAAGAATCATTGAGGCGGCATTTCGATGCATCTCGAAGCTCGGGTTTCAAAAAACATCCGTGCGCACAATCTGTAACGAGGCAAAGTTAGCCGTCGGCACTTTGTACATCCATTTCAAGGATAAGACTGAAATTCTGTCCGCGATGACAATGATGGCCTATGGCGAACCGATGGATGAAATGGTGTTCGCAAGCTGGCAAGATTTTTGCAATTTTCTTCAATCGTCGAGTGACATAAGAACAGATCCAGCGATGCTGCAGTTCTTTCTGACCGACCTGAATCTGGCAGCTGAGGCGCAGGATAATAAGGAGCTTGCCGCTGTACTAGCTGAGAATGACCGGAAAATCTTTTCGTGGGTTAAGACTCATCTGGCTCAATTCGTTGATCAAGGCGAAATAGCTCTGCCACTTGGACTCGATGTGACCGCTCGATCGCTACGATACTTGATGAGTGGAATTGGTATACATCAATTATTTGACCATGAAATGGACGCCGAAGCGTTTACCGAAACGTTGAGTGTTTTGATTGTTACAAAGAAGAATGTAGGGGTCTCGGCCACCAAGAAGAGCGCGACATCAGCGAATTAGTACGATGCCTTGATTTAGAGTCTTCCTCAGAACGTTTCCAGAGCAGTGCGAAGATTCGAAATGTACCGCAAGCTCACCCATCAAAGTTCTCAAGGCACTAGCAAATGAATGGCGAATACCAGGGAGTATAGATTTTAGATCTGGGCGGCAAGTATTGGCTATTTCTCTTCGTTTAATGAAAGTCCGCTTTGGGTTGGGAACTCAACCGGTCAGGCGCCTCGCAAGTGCCCAACGAGTCTTGAACAGCTGCTACAAAGGAAGCTCCGTAGTTTGCTTCATCGTTTCCATCACAAACCGAGCGCTCACATCAAACAGATCCGCTTTGATGAGCTGCTGATAGAGCGCATCGTAGCCAGGCATATCAGGCACAACTGCCTTCAAGAGATAGTCGATATCACCGCCAAGGCGATGCACTTCGAGAATACCGGGGAGTTTCTCCACGATCGCCTGAAATTGATGAGACCAGGCGGCGTTATGTTGGCTGGTTTTAACCGAAATAAAGACCGTCAACCCCAAACCCAGCTTGGCTTGCGAGAGCAGCGCTACCGATCGCTCGATCACACCCAGCTCGGCTAACCGCGCGATGCGGCGGCTGCATGCTGATCGGGACAGGCCACATCGTGCCGCCAGATCTGATATGGGTTCAGCGCTATCTCGTTGCAATGCTCGTAGGATTTTTCGGTCTGTTGCACCGATGGGCTCGTATTGCGCCATAACTATTAATCTCGAATTTTTTGATCATTAAAACCTTTTTTACGCTCTATTCGTGCATAACAAAAGACTTTATTGAGATATTTGCACCCATTGTGTGCAATCAAAGTCGTATTGTAGATACCCACTCCCTCCGCTGATGCGCCCTGTCTGGTCCCGCCCCGCCACCGAGCACCCACAATGCACTGAGCAACGCAATGAACAACGCAATGAACAACGCAACGAATGACGCAATGAGCAATGCAGAAAACCTGATCGAGGCCCTGCGTCTGCAGGTTATCGGGCACGATATTCACATTACGACGCCCTACGGCGAGCGGCCTCTGGTCTATTGCGATCACACCGCAAGTGGTCGTGGACTGGCGTCGATTGAAGCCGCCATTTCGCGCGATGTCTTGCCGCATTACGCCAACACCCATTCGGAGGCCTCCCATACCGGGCGGCACACCGGGCAACTGCGGGATTGGGCCCGTCAAACGATAAAAGACGTCATTAACGCGGGTCCAGACGACGCGCTTATCTTTTGTGGATCAGGCGCCACCGCCGCCGTCAATACGCTGGTTCATCTGCTGGGCCTGCGGTCACTAGACCGTGGTGAGCAGGCAGGTGTCGATCGTCCACTGATTTTGATCGGCCCATACGAACACCACTCCAACGAACTTCCCTGGCGCGAAGCATTCGCCGACGTCATCCGCATACCGCTCGATCACAACGGAGCGATCGACCAACCTATCTTGACCGAAACACTGAACCAACATGGCGGCCGGCGGCTGGTTATCGGCAGTTTCTCTGCTGCCTCAAATGTCACCGGTGTCCAGTCAGACGTCGACGCTATTACCCGAATACTCAAAGATCATGGCGCCCTCGCCGTGTGGGATTACGCGGCGGGAGCGCCGTACCTTCCGATTGATATGAATGTAGCCGGCGCAACCCTTGATGCGGTTTTCTTTTCTCCCCACAAGTTTATCGGCGGCCCGGGAAGCAGTGGCATATTGGCAGTCAAGCGCAGCCTGCTCAGTAATGCTGTTCCCGCACAAATCGGTGGCGGTACAGTGCGTTATGTCACACCCGATTGGCACGAGTGGCACCCGGACCCCGAGCATCGAGAAGAAGGCGGCACACCCGGTATCGTTGAGTCTATCCGCGGCGCGATGGCGATCAGCATTCCCCGAGAGATCGGCTACGGGCGAATCGCAAAGATCGAGCGCCGGCACAGAGCTACCGCGGAAAAATGCCTTCGGACAGCACCAGGGCTGGAACTTTTGGGCCCGCAGCATAGTGAAGGGCTGCCGATTTTTTCTCTGCGGTTTCGATCAGATCAAGGCGAATTGCATTACGGGTTTGTAGTGCGCCTGCTAAACGACCTGTTCGGCATACAGGCTCGCGGAGGCTGCTCCTGCGCCGGTCCTTATGGGCATTCACTGCTCGGTTTGACACGCGAGTACTCCGAAGCGCTCGCCACCCAAGTTCAGCGACAGTTTGGCTGCCTGCGGCCCGGTTGGGTCCGGTTCAATCTTCATTGGCTCTGCACCGACGAAGAGGTGGATTACATACTCAATGCCATGCTGCTGATTGCAAAATGGGGTGCCGGGCTATTGGCCTCGTACGCTCTCGATACGCAATCAGGCCTGTGGCGGCATCGAGATACGCCCGACACGGCACCCGCCAAACTGGATGCCTTGGCCTGGATCGAGCAGGTCACGGAGCCCGCCGTATCTGCCACCCCCGCCACGGCCGGCGAACTCCTGTCGGCCGCCGAGAAGCGGCTCCGGTCAGGCGCTCCAACGGCCCATCAGCTTCAGGCTGCCAACCATTTCCAGCACACACCCTGGCCTAGCAAGGCCGAGTCGCTGTGCTGGTTTCTTCGGCCGCACGAAGGCCATTGAGTACTCCCGAGTCCTCATAACGCGAGCCTCAGGCTGCTGTCATTGAGTTTGCAACGCGTTCACTCCGACTCGGCAACTAGCGGCAGCTCTGTGGTGTTCTTGATTTCTGTGACCGCAATATGGGAATGCAGTTCGCGTATCGCGTCTGAGGCAGAGAGCGTATTGCGCACAAAGTCCTCATAGTGGCGGATGTCACGACAGATAATTTTGAGCATGTAATCCCAGATTCCCGCCATGGTGTAGCACTCCACTACCTCGGGATAACTCTCAACTGTGCGCTCAAAGGCCAGCAAATTCTGTTTGCCGATCTGATTCAGATTGACGGTGGCGAATACCACCACCTCCAGACCCAGCTTTTGTCGGTCAAGCAACGCCACTCGACGCCTGATCAGCCCCGACTCCTCACATTTATTGACTCGGCGCCAGCAGGGTGATTGCGAGAGATTTACCTTCGCTGCGAGATCTGAGGTGGAGATATCCGCATCATGCTGCAGCGCAGCAAGGATCTTAATGTCGGATTTTTGCATTTTCATAGCATTATTATCTCTTGAAATTATTTTTAAAGACTAATTATTCCCTTTTTTAAAGCTCTGCGCCATAAATAGCATAAGAATACCCGCCCCGCTGAGCCACACTGGGGCAATATTGAAGCAGATCAAGGGAAGCTCATGGGACAAGCCAAAGGTCCTTTATTGCGCAAAGTCTCTCTGGATGACAAATACGCCCTCGACCAAACTCGCGCCTATATGACAGGCGTTGAGGCACTGGTGAGGCTGCCGATGCTGCAGCACCAGCGCGACGCCGCCCGGGGGCTCAATACCGCTGGCTTTGTGTCCGGCTACCGGGGCAGTCCGCTGGGCGGCGTTGACCAAGCCATGTGGAAGGCAAAACCCCACCTGGAACGGCATCACATTCATTTTCAGCCGGGAATCAATGAAGATCTGGCCGCAACCGCTGGCGGCACTGGTTCCCAAGCCCA
>DGOD01000199.1 GCA_002389265.1 Gammaproteobacteria bacterium UBA4475 | reverse complement strand
CTGGCGTAACCAAACATCAAACCTTGGTCACCGGCGCCCTGCTCATGGCCGGCGGTCTCATCAACGCCCTGAGCGATATCCGGCGACTGCTTACCGATGGCGCTCAGCACGGCGCAGCTGGCGCCATCGAAACCCACGGCTGAGCTGTTGTAGCCAATGTTGAGAATGACTTCGCGACAGATTTCCTCGACGTCGACCCAAGCATCCGTGGTGATCTCGCCAGCTAAGACGACCATGCCGGTTTTAACCAGCGTCTCACAAGCCACGCGTGCATTCGCATCTTGGGCCAACAAGGCGTCAAGGATCCCGTCGGAAATTTGGTCTGCCATCTTGTCAGGATGGCCTTCGGAAACTGACTCGGAAGTAAACAGTGACGTTCTGGACATATCAAAAGCTCGCTATTGGCTAAATCAAAGTCGTGCAGGTTACCTGTAAATGAGCAGGATTTATAGATACCCGGCGTGATATCGGTTCAGGTTGAATGTCGAAAAATTCATGATTCTTGGGGATTTCCATTGATGTCTCGTGGGTGCTAAGTGAAAATGGCGCTCCAACCCTTCAGTGTTACAACGGATTTGAACATGATTTCATCTCGACAAAGAGCCAATGCCATACGCGCTCTGGCGATGGACGCCGTCCAACAAGCCAAATCCGGACACCCAGGGGCACCCCTCGGCATGGCGGATATCGCTGAGACGCTCTGGACTGGCTTTTTGCGGCACAACCCGGCCAATCCGAAGTGGTCTAACCGCGATCGTTTTGTGTTGTCAAACGGTCATGGTTCCATGTTGATCTATGCCCTGCTACACCTGACTGGCTACGATTTGCCCATGTCCGAGCTTGAAAAATTTCGGCAGCTCGGATCTCGAACGCCGGGGCATCCAGAATATGGCCACACACCGGGCGTGGAAACCACCACAGGCCCTCTGGGTCAGGGCCTGGCGAACGCCGTAGGGTTGGCCATTGCGGAAAAGCTGCTGGCGGCGCATTTTAATCGAACGCTCGATGATCAAGACTTTCAAATTGTGGATCATTGCACCTACACCTTTGTGGGCGATGGCTGTTTGATGGAGGGTATCTCCCATGAAGTGGCGTCTTTGGCTGGCACTTTGGGTCTGGGCAAATTGATTTGCCTGTATGACGATAACGGCATCTCTATCGACGGCGACGTCAAAGGCTGGTTCACAGATGATACCCCAGCACGCTTCAGAGCCTATGGCTGGCAGGTGATCGACCGAGTGGATGGCCACGATGGACAGGCAGTTGCCGAGGCGCTAGAGATAGCCAGGAACGAGTCGAGTAAGCCCACCCTGATTTGTTGCCAGACCACTATTGGTTATGGCGCGCCCACCAAAGCAGGCACCGCCGCCAGTCATGGATCGCCTCTCGGTGCCGAAGAAATCAGTGGTGCCCGGGCCGCGCTGGATTGGTCCCATCCACCCTTTGTAGTGCCGGATGAGATTGCTCAGAGCTGGGACGCCCGAGATCGCGGCGCCGCGTTGGAGGCGTCTTGGGAAGCCCTGTTTCGTGGTTATCAGCAACATTTTCCTGAGCTGGCCGCGGAGTTCAGCCGGCGCCATGGGGGTGATCTGCCTTCTCAATGGCCCACGGCGATGGATGCTTTGCTAGAGACCACGAACAGCCTCGGTGAAAACCTGGCATCTCGGCAGGCTTCGGCCAAGGTGATCGCCTATATGGCTGAGTTGCTGCCAGAACTGGTGGGCGGCTCAGCAGATTTGACGGGCTCCAACCTGACTAATTGGCCGGCGATGCAGCCGGTAAGTGTGGAACAGCCTGATGGTAATTATATTTACTACGGTGTTCGAGAATTTGGTATGACGGCCATCGCTAATGGCTTGGCGCTGCACGGCGGCATTCTGCCCTTCACCGGTACCTTCCTGGTGTTTATGGACTATGCCAAAAACGCCGTGCGCATGGCGGCATTGATGGGTCTGAGAAATGTGCTGGTGTACACCCATGACTCTATCGGTCAGGGTGAAGATGGGCCGACTCACCAGCCCATCGAACATCTTGCGAGCCTCAGAGACATGCCGAATATGTCTGTCTGGCGCCCCGCCGATGGCGTTGAAACTGTGGTGGCCTGGCGCGGTGCCATCGAACGTCAATGCGGGCCAACGGCGCTGGTTTTGTCTCGACAGAGCTTGCCGCACCAGACACGCACGGCAGCGCAGATCGCGGACATCAAGCGGGGCGCCTATGTATTATGTGACAGTGCTGAGCCAGCGCAGATCATTATTATTGCCACGGGTTCGGAGGTAAGCATTGCGGTGCAAGCCTTCACAGAGCTGGCCAAACAGGGTGTTGCGGCGCGAGTCGTCTCTATGCCCAGTGCTGATGTATTTGAAGCCCAGGATCAAGCCTATCGAGACAGTGTCCTGCCCCCTGCTAACCGCCATCGTCTGGCGGTTGAATCGGCCCATGCGGATTACTGGTGGAAGTGGGTTGGCCTCGACGGCCAGGTGATTGGCATGACCCGTTTTGGAGAGTCCGGACCCGGAGGCGAAGTGCTAAAGCACTTTGGCTTTACCGCGGAAAATATCGTCGACGTGGCCAGGAGCATGATCTAACCCATGAAATTTATCGCCATGAAGGATTTGGATCTGCGTGGTCAGCGCGTGCTGATCCGCGAGGACCTGAATGTCCCCGTCAAAGGGGGTCAGGTCACCAGTGATGCGCGAATCCGCGCGGCCTTACCGACGATCGAATACGCGTTGGCGGCAGGCGCCAGAGTCATGTTGATGTCGCATCTGGGTCGACCCACCGAAGGCGTGCCCATCAGTGCCCAGCCAGAAGCCAGCCTGGCGCCGGTGGCGCGGCAAATTGAGCAGTTGACTGGCAAGACGGTCCAGCTGGTAGACAATTACTTGCAGGGCTTCGATTGGGGCACGCAGGATCTGGTGCTGTTCGAGAATGTGCGCGTGAATACGGGAGAGTCAGCCAACGATGAGACTCTAGCGCGGCAATTGGCCGCCTTATGTGACATCTTTGTGATGGACGCCTTTGGTACTGCCCACCGTGCCCAAGCAACGACGGAGGGTGTTGCTCGATACGCGCCGATCGCCTGTGCGGGGCCCTTATTAGTTGCAGAACTTGACGCTCTGGAAAAAGCCGTCGCCCGACCCGAAAGGCCGGTGGTTGCCATCGTCGGTGGCAGCAAGGTTTCCACCAAGCTGGAGGTACTGGATACCTTGTCAGACAAGGTAGATACCTTGATTGTCGGTGGCGGTATTGCCAACACCTTTCTCGCTGCCAGTGGTGTCGAGGTGGGTAAGTCATTGTATGAGCCCGATTTATTGGCCACTGCTCGCCGTTTGCTGGACAAGATCTATATCCCTTTACCGGTCGATGTGGTGGTAGCCAAGTCCTTGTCTGCTGACGCGGTACCCGTGTACAAGCCCGTGGCCGATATCGAGGCTGACGATATGATTTTAGATATTGGACACGAGACCAGTGAGTTGATTGGGGATATTGTTCGGCAGGCAAAAACGATTATCTGGAACGGACCGGTGGGTGTGTTTGAGATTGACGGGTTCGCCGATGGTACCCGCAAACTCGGTCAGGCCATTGCGGACAGCGAGGGCTTTTCCATTGCCGGCGGCGGCGACACTCTGGCGGCCATCGACAAGTATGGTTTGGCTGGTGATATCTCTTATATCTCCACTGGCGGCGGTGCTTTTCTTGAGTTCGTTGAGGGTAAAACCTTGCCGGCGGTGGCAATCCTTGAGCTACGCGCTCCACAGGATATGAATTAAGGCGAGCAGAAAATGAGCAGTATGTTATCAGTGCGGCAGACTTCTAGCGGCGCTTGGTAGTCAAACGAACACGAATCCGAAGGAGTTTTAAAGATGGCGTTAGTGAGTATGCGACAAATGCTGGATCACGCAGCAGAACATGGATATGGCGTACCGGCGTTCAACGTTAACAATCTTGAACAGATGCGCGCCATCATGGAGGCCGCGCAGCAAACTGATAGCCCCGTGATCGTGCAGGCCTCAGCAGGGGCGCGCAAGTACGCCGGTTCGACGTTCCTGCGACACCTGATTTTGGCGGCGATCGAAGAGTTTCCGAATATCCCGGTAGTGATGCACCAGGATCACGGAGCCTCGCCAGATGTGTGCCAACAATCAATTCAGTCGGGATTTTCATCGGTGATGATGGATGGTTCCTTGTTGGCCGACCAAAAAACACCGGCAGACTACGAATACAATGTGGAAGTGACTCGCCTGACTACTCGGTTCGCCCATGCCTGTGGTGTCACGGTTGAGGGCGAACTTGGCTGTCTTGGCTCTCTGGAAACCGGAGAAGCTGGGGAAGAAGACGGCGGCGGCGCAGAGGGCATTCTGACCATGGAGCAAATGCTCACGGATCCTGAGCAGGCTCGCGACTTTGTCAAGCGAACCGGGGTCGATGCCTTAGCCATCGCTATCGGCACGAGCCATGGCGCCTATAAATTCAGTCGGCCGCCGACCGGTGACATCCTTGCGATCGATCGCATCAAGGCGATTCATGAACGCTTACCGAATACCCATCTGGTTATGCATGGCTCCTCCAGTGTACCGCAGGAATGGCTGGCCATTATCAATGAATTCGGCGGTGAAATTCCGGAGACATATGGGGTCCCCGTGGCGGAAATTCAGGAAGGCATCAAATATGGTGTACGCAAGGTGAATATTGATACGGATCTACGCTTGGCGTCGACTGGCGCTGTTCGACGGTTTCTCGCTGAGAATAAGGCGGAGTTTGATCCGCGCAAATATCTGGCAGTCTCAACAAAAGCTATGAAAGATCTTGTTGTGGCCCGTTATGAGGCCTTTGGTGCCGCCGGACAGGGTTCTAAAATCAGACCAATCTCTCTCGAAAAAATGGCAGAACAATATGCATCTGGCGCCCTCGACCCGCGCCTGTCCTAAAGTCGGTGACGGGGCGCCAGCTGACTGGTGAGCCGTCCGGTCGTCGTTGATTTGTTATCAGGAGGCTTGCGGGCCCATATGTTGGATTTACTCAGAACCGAGTTGAGTTGTGGAATAGCAACGGATGCCGAGACCCTACAGAAGTATGGTCTCGACTGGACGCGCTTTTACGAGCCGAATGCGTTGGCTGTGATTTTTCCCACCAGCGTCGATGAGGTGGTGACGTTGGTCAAATTTGCGAATTTGCACCGACTGGCCTTGGTCCCATCCGGTGGTCGCACTGGCCTCAGTGGCGGCGCTGTGGCCATCAACGGTGAGTTGGTGGTGTCATTCGAGAAAATGAATCGTATTCTCGACTTCGACCCGATTGACCATTACGCAGTGGTTCAACCCGGGGTTATTACGGCTAACTTGCAGGCTTTCGCGGCCGAGCACGATTGTCTTTATCCCGTTGATTTTGCCTCCGCAGGATCGAGCCAGATCGGGGGTAATATTGCGACCAATGCTGGCGGCATTAAGGTGCTGCGCTATGGCCTGACCCGCGATTGGGTGGTGGGCCTGAAGGTTGTCACGGGCACTGGTGAATTGCTTGATCTGAACAAAGGTTTGGTGAAAAACGCGACAGGCTATGACTTTCGCCATCTGTTTATCGGCTCGGAAGGGACACTGGGGTTCATCGTCGAGGCTACTATTCGGCTCGCGCCCTGCCCCCGCAATTTGAATGTGATTTTGCTAGCGGTACCGGAAATGGCAAAAATCATTTCGGTGCTCGAGACATTCCGCCGTCACGTTTCACTGACGGCCTATGAATTCTTTTCTGAACAGGCATTGCAGCATGTGATCAATCACACTGGTGGTAAGCACCCCTTTGCTGAAAAGTCTTCATTTTACGCCTTGTTGGAATATGAGGTTGTCTCGGCTGAGGATGTTGACGCGTCTCTCGCCGCCTTTGAAAGTTGTCTGGACGCGGGTTTGACGACAGATGGAGTGATCAGTGCTAGCGAGACTCAGCGGCGAGATCTGTGGCGCTTGCGAGAGAACATCTCTGAGTCCATTACGCCGTTTACCCCATATAAAAATGATGTGGCGGTGCGAGTCTCCAGAGTTCCAGAGTTTCTTGCGGCTGTGGATGCAGAAGTGGGCCAACGTTATCCGAATTTTGAGATTGTCTGGTTTGGCCATATCGGCGACGGCAACTTACACCTGAACATTCTCAAACCGGCCGATTGGACCGTCGCCGCGTTCAAGGCAGAATGCGAATTGGTCAGCGAGCATATTATGCGAATCGTGGCTGAATTTGACGGCAGTATTTCCGCTGAGCATGGCGTTGGTCTGCTCAAGCGCGACCAACTGACATTCAGTCGTTCGGTGGCCGAGATTGACTTGATGCGATCGGTTAAGGCCGCGTTCGACCCGAACAACATCATGAACCCAGGCAAGTTGCTGGGCTAGACTTCCCTGTCGGCGCTTATTGGGCCTTGCGCGTTTCTGCGCCTGTCTCGGTGCCTACCATGATCAGATCTGCCGGTCTTAAGGCGAATAAGCCGTTTGTGACGACGCCGGGCAGGTTATTGATGGCAGACTCTAGCGCTTTTGGGTGAGTGATCTGCAGATCATGCACGTCGAGAATGATATTGCCGTTGTCGGTGACGAAGTCCTGCCGATAAACGGGTCTGCCGCCCAGTTTAACCAGGGCTCTGGCCACGGCAGAGCGTGCCATGGGGATGACTTCCACCGGCAGCGGAAAACTGCCGAGGGTGTCCTGCATCTTGGATGCATCGACGATGCAGATAAAGGTTTCGGCCACTGAAGCCACGATTTTTTCTCGGGTCAGCGCACCACCACCGCCCTTGATGAGCTCAAGCTGATGATTGCTCTCATCGGCGCCGTCGACGTAAAACTGCATGTCTTTTACACCATTCAGATCAAATACGGGAATGCCATGACTGCGCAGGCGCTCCTCAGAAGCCAGCGAGCTGGCGACCGTGCCATCGAATTTGTGCTTGATCAGTGCCAGGGCGTCAATAAAGTAGTTGGCGGTTGAACCTGTTCCCACGCCAATCACCGATTGGGTCGTCAGATGATGGTCAATATAGTCGACAGCGGCCTGAGCGACCTGTTGTTTTAACGCGTCCTGATTCATTGATAAACACTCATGGATTGAAGGGGCAACCTTGAAATTGTCGCATCCTGTTTCGACGTGTGATGCTGGAGCGATCAGTCTATACTTTTACAACAGCGTTGCTAAGGATGAAATATGCCAAGCAGGTGTATTCGTCGCAGCGTGGCGTTAAGTTTCACACAATCTCGGCGATTTCAGGGTGATTCCGACGCCCTATCGACGCCTGATGAATGAGAGAAAGGTGAAAAGAAACAATAAGATCAAGCGGTGAGCGGCATCTATCAGGGCAAGTGAACAGGGAAATAGCCAAGTGTATAGTCATTACATTAAGAAGATTTTGGAAGCTGACGTCTATGACGTCGCTGAACAAACTGCGCTCGAACCGGCCGCAGGCTTATCTCGACGCCTGGGACAACAGGTGTTCTTGAAGCGTGAGGACCTGCAACCAATATTCAGTTTCAAACTCCGCGGCGCTTACAACCGTATCAAAAAGCTCGACAGCGACATTCGGCAACGCGGTGTCATCACCGCGTCGGCGGGCAACCATGCGCAGGGTGTTGCCTTGGCAGCACAGAAACTGAATATTTCGGCAGTTATTGTCATGGGTCGCAATACGCCAGATATTAAGGTGCAGGCAGTGGCAGGGTTGGGCGCTAAGATCATTTTGCACGGTGACAGCTACAATGAGGCGGCAGAACATGCCCTGC
Source organism: Gammaproteobacteria bacterium UBA4475 (assembly GCA_002389265.1). Lineage (GTDB taxonomy): Bacteria > Pseudomonadota > Gammaproteobacteria > Pseudomonadales > Azotimanducaceae > UBA4582. The sequence continues at coordinate 1,869 of DGOD01000199.1, read as the reverse complement.
AGCTTAGTATTGAGCACAACTATACGTACGTCCATCCTTTCAACGACCCAGATGTGATTGCCGGCCAGGGAACGATTGGCATGGAAATACTACGTCAGCACACGGATCCGCTGGCAGCGATATTTGTGCCTGTGGGTGGCGGTGGATTGATCAGTGGCGTGGGGACCTACGTCAAATATCTACGTCCTGGTGTCAAAATCATTGGTGTCGAGGCGGAAGGTTCGGCCTGTATGTGGGCTGCCTTGAATGCGGGAAAGCGAATTCGGCTGAACCCGGACGAGCTGGACCAATTTGCTGATGGTACTGCGGTCCTGCAAGTTGGGACTGAAACCTTCAAGTTAGCGAAGCACTGCGTCGATGAGGTCATTCGGGTCAGCACTGATGAGATTTGTGCTGCCATCAAGGATATCTTTGAAGACACGCGAACAATATCGGAGCCATCTGGCGCGCTGGCGGTCGCGGGCTTAAAACGTTATCTGGCGCGAGAGCCGTCGGACCCGAAGGCCCAGGGGGCCTATGTGGCGATCGTCTCGGGCAGCAATGTTAACTTTGATCGGCTGCGGCATATATCCGAGCGGACCGAGATTGGTGAACGCCGAGAAATCCTGCTTGGTGTTACGATTCCTGAAAAACCAGGGAGCTTTCGACAATTTTGCGCCGCCATCGGCAAGCGCAACATCACGGAGTTCAATTATCGCTATGCTTCCAAGGCGGGTGCCCAGGTGCTGGTGGGGATTCAAACTCATCCTCAGGATGAGGACCGCGACCTGGTTCGAGATCGACTATCGAAACGCTACGCCGTGGTTGATTTGTCAGAGAATGAAGTTGCGGTCTTGCATGTTCGGCACATGGTCGGTGGCCGAGCGGAAGTGGCGGAACACGAACGTCTGTTTCGATTCGAATTTCCCGAACGGCCCGGTGCGTTATTGCGCTTCCTCACCGGTCTCGGCAAAGACTTCAATATCTCGATGTTCCACTATAGAAATCATGGCTCGGCTTATGGTCGAGTGCTCGTGGGTATCCAGGTACCTGACACGGATATGACACGGTTCAACAGCTTTCTGGCAGAGATTGGATTTCGTTGGTGGGATGAAACCGACAATCCGGCCTACCAGTTATTTCTCGCCTGATTAATCGGGTAGTTCGTCCAAGTCGCCCTGGTGGAATTGCCGATACTCGGCCTCAAATGCAAACAGACTGGGATCCTTCAGTCGATCAACATAGAGATGCCCCTGTAGGTGGTCAAATTCATGTTGGAACACTGTGGCGAGAAAGCCGCGGAGACTAATGTGCTTTGCCTGGCCCTGGAAGTCCACATAGTCCACACGAATATGCTGCGGGCGCTCCACATAACCCATCATGCCGGGAATCGACAAACAGCCTTCCCAATAGCCTGCCAGCGTGTCCTCAACCACTGTCAGTACCGGATTGATATATACGGCGAAGGGCATTGCCGGAATTTCTCCATAGCGGCTGTTGGTGTTGAGAATCTCGATGACGGCCAGTTGGTAGGGGATGTTCACCTGGGGAGCGGCGAGACCGATACCGCCGCTGGCATGCAGCGTGTCTTGCATGTCGTGGATCAGTTGCGTGAAAGCGGGGGAGCCAATCTCATTCACCGGATAAGGAGCAGCAAGCTTGCGGAGCACCGGGTGCCCCATTCTGACGATATCGAGAATGGCCATAAAGTTCCAGGAATCAGTGGAATACGCCGGGAAGGCGCTGGGTTGAAGAACAGTAACTTGAATCCTAAGTTAAATTCGCGCTGCCTGACAAGTGGCAGGTTTTTTATGTGATCGAGTCGACAAAATGGATCAGCCGGCATTTGGCCTGTATTGACTATTATCACGGAAGATTATATTGTGCAAA
>DGOD01000158.1 GCA_002389265.1 Gammaproteobacteria bacterium UBA4475 | reverse complement strand
TCAACTTGCGTGGCTATGATGTCATAAAGATTCTCTCGAATTTCTTCATCAACCATATACTTGACGCCGCTACCTTGAGACGCTGAGACTAAACACGGCGCACCCAGGCCCAAAGAAGCGAACTCACCCAACACATAATCAGGATCCTGGCCGTCAATTTTATTAGCGACCAGTAAAACATTGCGTTCGTCGCCTCGCAGCACGCGAGCGATCTCTTCGTCTGAGGCGGTACGGCCGCCCTTGGCATCAACGATAAACAAGACCAGATCTGCCTCGCCGATAGCTGTCAACGCCTGCTCAGCCATGGGCTTATCGATCCCATCAACGTCACCACTCAAACCACCGGTATCTACCACGAAGTAATCGAAGTCTCCCATGGCACCTTTGCCATACTGGCGGTCGCGAGTGAGGCCAGAAAATTCCGCGACCAGGGCATCGCGGCTTTTGGTCAGACGATTAAAAAGTGTCGATTTACCAACATTGGGTCGCCCTACTAAAGCAATTACAGGAATCATATTCGCTCAGCGAACCTCAAGCGCCAAGAGGCGGCCACTGTTACTAATCAGGTAAATTCTACTGCCGTCGGCAATCACTGGTGCTGTTAGACCGGCGTTGTCGAGCTTTTCACGTCCGACAAAACGACCGTCTGACTGAGCAATCAGATGCAGATAACCTTCGAAATCCCCCACCGCTACATAACTGCTAACCGCTACAGGCGCAGTAATATCACGATACAGTAGGGCCTCTGTGGTCCAGACATCATCCGTGGTATCTTTACTGATTGCCGTCAATCGGCTGTCTTCGCTAGCCAAATAGATGTTACCAAAACCCGTACCCAGACCAACAATACTGGAAGCCTCTCTCGACCAAAGAATTTGACCCTTGGCGCTCAAATCGATGGCGACTAAATTACCCTGATAAGCCACCACGTAGAGTACCGAGCCATCCAGCACCATTTGGCCATCAATATCTACCAGCCGCTCCAGGTCAGACTGGCCCTGACCAACGCCAGCCCGTTGCTCGAAACCCACTTGGCCACGGTTCTGGTCAAGCATCACCATTCTTCCATTAGCAAAGGCCCCGATCAGAAAATCTTTGTCGGCGATCGGTGTACTGGTACCGCGTAACGTCAGACTGGGAATCGGAGTCGAGTAGAGCCATTTACGCTCGCCGCTGGCAGCATCGAAGGCTGCAATTTTGCCATCGATAGACTGGGCAAAGACTTTGCCATTGACCACCTGCGGTGGCGCCAACACTTCACTGGTGGTTGTCGCGCGCCAGGCTAAAGAGCCGTCGACCTGTTGAAGAGCAACAATCTCGCCAGCCGCTGAGCCAACGACTACGAGGGACCCGCCGACACCAACACCGCCGGTGATCGCATCAATTCCATCGGCGAAAGCGATAGCGCGTTCGTCTTCGGCATAAAAGTCAACAATCGACTGTTTCCAAACGACCTTGCCGGTACCCGTATCTACCGCGACAACATTACCATCAGCAGATGCCGCGTATATCCTTCCGCCTACCAGGCCCGGGATTAATTTGATCGCACTGTCGTCGACGCCTTTGCCCAGATTCACTGACCAGCGTTCAACGAGTTTCACCTCCGCCTTGAACTTGACCAATTCCACCGGCACTCGTACTTCTATATCATCCGAAAACCAGGAACAGCCACCGAGTGCCAACAACACAGACAGTGCCAGACTCGGCGCAAAGCGGACTCGCTTGGTTAACAGCTGTATCATTGAGTATCTTCCTCGGCCTGCATCGCTTGTTCGTCCGCGGATATCTCAACTTCGGGCAATACCAGGTCTTCAAGCTTCATGTTTAACATGGGCTTGGTGGTACCTTCCTGGAGAGACGCCACCGCCTGCTGGTAAGCCTGCCGTGCGTCCTCAATCTGATCCATCGCGTAATAGATATCACCCCGTAGTTCAGCATACGCACTGGCGTTAGCACCTGAATTTGATTGATCAAGTAACGCCAGAGCCGCTTCATATTCCCCTTGGCCGAGCTTCACCTGCGCCAGTCGTAATCGAACCAACCCAGCCAGTGACTTTTCGACCTTATGCTCAAGTACCCATTGCAACTCCTGCGCAGCGGCTTCGAGCTCGCCGGCCTCAACGTCCAGCTTAGCAAGCTGCATAGCAGCAAAATGAGCATAGGTGGTATCGGGGAATTCGGTCTTCAGCTGGTTCGCGATAAAGTTGGCCGTTGACTTGTTTTCTTCTGACAATGTACCCATTGGACCAACAGCCACCGCAGCAGTCAGGTTCTCATACATATCCGAGGCCTTCTCACCCTGTTCACGAGCTGATTTCTCCCAAGTCTGGTAGCCGAATACGACCCCGAGAGACAAAACAATACCAACCACAAGAGATCTTCCATTTGTCGAGAACCAGTTCTTCAGCGCTTCTACCTGTTCTTCTTCTGTTTTATCGGTGACCAAAATCCCACTCCTTAGAAAAATACTTTATTGAGATGCTCGATAATGTCACTCGCCGCAACATTAACCTGCTGACCATCGCCACGTAGGTGTTTCAAACCAACTTCACCTTGAGCGATCTCGTCATCACCGATGACCAGCGCTATTGTAGCATTGCTGGCATCAGCCTTTTTTAGCTGGGCTTTAAACTTACCTTCAGTGCAATGCACCATCACCCGTAGACTCGGCAATATATCGCGTATTGATTCAGCTAAAAGCATCGCCTGGTGCCTGGCGACATCGCCCATGGAAGCCACATAAATATCCGCCACCGCATGCGGCTCATAGCGCTCGTCAAGCATCAGCGCCACACGATCAAGACCCATCGCGAAGCCAATGCCAGGCGTCGGCTTGCCACCCAACTGCTCCACCAGACCATCATAGCGACCACCAGCACACACCGTATTCTGTGCCCCCAGCGTGTCGGTAACCCATTCAAATACTGTCTTGTTGTAGTAGTCGAGACCACGAACAATCGCCGGGTTGACCCGATAATCCACTTGTCGCGCATCGAGCAGACGACGTAATTGATCAAAGTCTGCCATCGATTCCGGATCAATATATTCCTGGAAGCTGGGTCCACCGACCAGCAATTCCTGTGTCTTCTCCACCTTACTGTCTAGAATCCGCAGCGGGTTGGTGCTCAATCGACGTCGACTGTCTTCATCCAACTCATCTTTGAGTGTCGTCAGATAGTCAACCAGTGCTGCCTTGAAAGCTAATCTTGACTCGCTATTGCCGAGGGTGTTGAGCTCCAGCTTTATATCTGCCTGCAGACCCAGCGCCTGCCAAAACCTTGCGGTCATGAACAGCAGTTCAGCATCTACATCTGGACCAGCCATGCCGAAGCACTCAGCGCCGATTTGTTCAAACTGGCGATACCGACCTTTCTGGGGACGCTCGTGACGAAACATGGGACCCGCGTACCAGAACCGCTGCACCTGATTATAAGTAAGGCCATGTTGCTGCGCCATACGCACGCATCCTGCTGTACCCTCAGGTCGCAGCGTCAGGCTCTCACCGTTCCTATCGTCAAAGGTGTACATCTCTTTTTCGACGATGTCAGTTGCCTCGCCCACCGCACGTTTGAACAATGCTGTTGACTCTAGAACTGGCAGGCCAATTTTTTCATAGCCATAGCCTGCCAACACGTCACTCACTGTTGTTGTGATATGGCTAAAAATTGCCTGTTGCCGCGGCAACAAATCTTGC
>DGOD01000275.1 GCA_002389265.1 Gammaproteobacteria bacterium UBA4475 | reverse complement strand
GACCTGTCGCAATTTGCGCAACAGCAATCTCGAGCATCGGCGTTTATTCTGTCTATCGATGACGAAGAGTTTGGCACCGGCACCGCGGAGGAGACCGACGGTGCGCTGTTGCAGTTGCGGGCCTTCGTCAAAGAAATTAGACATAAAAATGCCAATATTCCTATCTATTTATATGGCGAAACCCGAACTTCAAGGCATATCCCGAATGATATCCTGCGCGAGTTGCATGGATTTATTCATATGTTCGAGGACACGCCAGAGTTTGTGGCCCGACATATTATCCGCGAGGCTAAAACCTATCTCGATGGCTTGTCACCGCCATTTTTCAGAGCATTGGTCCACTATGCTCAGGACGGCTCCTATTCATGGCACTGCCCCGGCCACTCTGGCGGTGTGGCCTTTCTGAAGTCTCCCATTGGGCAAATGTTTCACCAGTTCTTTGGTGAAAATCTGCTGCGCGCGGATGTCTGCAATTCAGTAGAAGAACTGGGTCAACTGCTGGATCACACAGGCCCTGTGGCGGCATCAGAGCGTAATGCGGCACGCATCTATAGTGCGGATCACTGTTACTTTGTGACTAATGGTACCTCCACCTCGAACAAAATGGTCTGGCACTCCATCGTCGCCCAGGATGATATCGTCGTCGTCGATCGGAACTGCCACAAGTCCATATTGCACTCGATTATCATGTGCGGTGCGATTCCCGTATTTCTCATGCCGACCCGTAACCATCTTGGAATCATCGGGCCCATTCCTCTCGAGGAGTTCACTACCGAGAGCATTGCGCGAAAAATTGAGGCGAACCCCTTTGCCAGAGGTGCTGCGAATAAGAAGCCGCGGATCTTAACGCTCACTCAGTCTACCTATGATGGCATCATTTATAATGTCGAAATGATTAAGGAGCTCCTTGACGGCAAAATTGACACGCTACATTTTGACGAGGCCTGGCTGCCCCACGCCACCTTTCATAGTTTCTATAAAGATATGCATGCCATCGATAAGGATCAGCCGCGGGCCAAAGAGTCTATTATCTTTTCGACACAATCGACCCATAAACTGCTCGCTGGTTTGTCCCAAGCCTCGCAGATACTGGTGCGAGAGTCTGAGACCGTCAAACTGGACAGGGATGCGTTTAATGAGGCGTACCTGATGCACACCTCTACCTCGCCGCAATATTCCATCATCGCGTCTATCGACGTGGCGGCAGCTATGATGGAAGCGCCCGGGGGCACGGCGTTGGTCGAAGAGTCGATTTTGGAAGCGTTAGACTTTCGCCGAGCGATGCAAAAGGTCGATGCGGAGTTTGGTCAAGACTGGTGGTTTCAGGTCTGGGGTCCCGATCATTTCGCAGAGGAAGGCGTTGGTGACCGGGACGACTGGATCCTGCGCGCCGAGGATGAGTGGCATGGTTTCGGCAAAGTCGCGTCGGGCTTTAATATGCTTGACCCGATCAAGGCCACGATTGTTAATCCCGGCTTATCGTTGCAGGGTGAATTCAGCGAAACGGGCATTCCCGCGTCAATCGTCACCAAATACCTGGCTGAGAATGGCGTTATCATTGAAAAGTGTGGGCTCTATTCCTTTTTCATTATGTTCACCATCGGTATCACCAAGGGACGCTGGAATACTCTGCTGACGGCCTTGCAGCAGTTTAAAGATGACTACGACAAGAACCAGCCCATGTGGCGCATCATGCCTGAATTCGCTCAGGCTCACCCGCGGTATGAGGGCATTGGTCTGAAGGATCTATGCCAGCAGATCCATGACTTTTATAAGGTTTACGATGTTGCGCGATTGACCACAGAGATGTACCTGTCAGATATGCTGCCGGCGATGAAGCCCTCAGATGCCTACGCCAAGATGGCCCATCGGCAAATCGAACATGTGCCGCTTGACGAGCTGGAAGGGCGAATTACTTCCATCCTGCTGACCCCTTACCCGCCCGGTATTCCTTTATTGATCCCGGGTGAGCGGTTTAACAAGACGATCGTTGAATACCTGCGATTTGCTCGGGACTTTAATGAGAAATTTCCGGGTTTCGAGACCGATGTGCATGGGCTGGTTAAGCGCGAAGTGGACGGTCGAATGGACTATTATGTTTATTGCGTCAAACAGGACCAGTAAACAACCGGTGCGAATCTAATATGTCCATTTTCAAGCGGGATCAGGTCAGCATTTACTATGAGGTTGTTGGCGACCGGGGTGCTTGGATTGTGCTCACGCCCGGCGGTCGGAATGGCCTCGAAGATCTGCGCTATCTGGCGGATGAATTGGTCGGCAAGGGCTATCGAGTTCTACTGCATGATCGGCGCAATTGTGGTCAGTCAGATGTTTTTGTCGATGGCGAATTGAGTGAGCAAGAGGTTTGGGTCGATGACGTTCATGCGCTACTTCGGCACCTCGATGCGCTACCGGTTATTGCTGGCGGCGGCTCGGCGGGCTGTCGTTTGTCGTTGCTGCTGGCCCATCAATATCCTGGCTCGGTCCGTGGTCTCCTGCTTTGGTGGGTGACTGGCGGGCAGCACGCGGCGGAGCATCTGGGTCAGGAGTACTATGGCCAATTTATCGACATCGCGGTCAGCCAGGGTCTAGCCGGAGTCTGCGAGACAGATTTTTTTAGCCAGCGGATTATTGACAATCCGGCGAATCGAGAAATTTTGATGTCTATGCCGACGGACCGCTTTATTGCAGTCATGTCGCGGTGGCGAGACTACTTTCTGCAGGGCGCTGAGCTGCCTGTTATTGGACTCAGCGCCGAACAATTGCAGGGGATCGGCGTCCCAACTCTCATAGTACCGGGTTCTGATGCTGTCCATCCGCGGGCCAATGCGGTGCTGCTCGATCAGCTGTTACCTGACAGTCAACTGCAATATCCCTTTGAAAAAGCCGATCTTGCTGCCCTCAAACAGCAATCGTCAGCTGATATTTTGCAAGCGTTCAGGCGTCGCCTGGTGGATCATTGCACGACATTTCTGGCCCAAAAAGGCCTGTAGCGGAGCTGGCATGCTGTTTGTTTGATGCATGTACGGTTCATTGTCTTCGAATATGGTTCAAGATAGCTCGGTTAAGTCGGGGAAGTCTATGTTTGACCGTCGCGGTACCGAAGAAAAAATGATCTTGATAATCTGCGGTGTTTCAGCGGCGACATTGCTGCCGTTTGCTATCTTGCGGTTGTTGCTGGGCGATTACTTGATTGGCTTACTCGACAGTATCGGTTTGTTAGCGGCAATCGGCTTGGCATCTTATGTCTATCGAGTTCGAGAAGTAGAGATGGCGGGTATCCTATTATCGTTGCTGGCGATCAGTGGCATGGTGCTCCACATTTACATCAAAGGAATTTCAGAGGTCTATTTTCTCTACCCATTGATGGTGGCGACTTACTTTGTTGTCAAACCGGCCTACGCACTTGCGCTGAGCCTCCTGGCGCTTGTCATACTGTTGCCTGTGACCTGGGTGCAGTTTGACGGCCTGGCATTTGCCAAAGTGTATCTTTCCATCTTGGGTTGCATTTTATTCACCTACGCATTTGCGAGCCAGCGAAACGAGCAGCGTGACCTGTTATTACAGTACTCCACCAAAGATAGTCTCACTGGAGCCGGCAATCGCCGGGCCATGGACAAGCACCTGATCGAAGCGATACAGCGTTTCGAACGTTCTGATCAACCCATGTCGCTGATCATTTTGGATCTGGATGAGTTTAAAAATATTAACGATACCGCGGGCCATGCGTTAGGTGATCAGCTCTTGAAGCGAGTGACTGATATCGTGCTGGCGCGCATTAGAATCACAGACAAGCTATTTCGCTACGGTGGGGATGAGTTTGTGGTGTTGGCTGACCCTGCAGACCTGGCCACCGCAGCGCGACTGGCAGAAGACTTGCGCGCCTTAGTCGAGGCTGATCAAGCTGTCACGGGTTGGCAATTGTCAATCTCGCTGGGTGTCGCCGAATATGTCCGTGGCGAGCCCCAAGAGAGTTGGTTGAGCCGGGCCGATGAGGCACTGCTCGTGTCAAAACGTCAGGGCCGTAATCAGGTGGTTGTGAGCGAGTCACTAGCCAACAAGCCTATCAAATGATGGCAAAGCAGTGTATTTTGCCTGCTGATTGCTAACGAACAACTTATGGAGATTGACCTGATGACAGCACAAATACCCGATACCAGCCTGCAATTGCGTTCTTTGGT
>DGOD01000230.1:25716-31270 GCA_002389265.1 Gammaproteobacteria bacterium UBA4475 | reverse complement strand
GGCCTGCCACTTAAGCGCGGAATAGAGCGCAGCTAAATTGATCGTGCTGTGGTCGGGCGTCGGTCTTGGCCGCATGGCCGGCTGGGCTTGAGCTAGGCTTGAATAGCCGGCTGGTTCACTTTCGAATTGGAAAATGAAAGCTAAAGACTCGAGTTGACGTGGCGCAGGTTTCCTCGAATTGGCCTCGCGTGCAAGCCTCAACACAGGTGCGCCAGAATGGCTCGGCAGCCACATTTGAGAGCAGTACGCGCACCAGCCAGGGTCCAGGAAACAGGCCGAACAGGGTCTTGGCGGCGAGCTGGCCAAGCCCTTGGCGGCGGTACGCGGGCAGGATGAAAAATTCCGCCATATCCGTCTGTTGATCGCCGTTCAACGGATCGGTCTCCAGGCGCACAAGTGCCAGACCAAGAGTCGTATTATTGCTAACAATCAAGAATGGAAAGCGCTGCGGATCCTGCCAGTAGTGGGATAGGTAAGGATATTCGTACCGGCCGTTGGCATCCCTGTCTACGTGAGTAAACGTGGCGAATTCCTTCAGGTAAAGCTGTAGGAGTTCGGCCATAATTGGCTGTTCGCCGGCCTCTGCGGGTCTGACCACTAGGTTCATGAGCGTGCGCTTTCCCTTTGCCACGGGAGGCCTTAGCCGACCCGGTCAGGATAATTACAGAAGATGCCGTCGACATTAATATCACGCATGCGCTGAATGTCGTCGGCTTCGTTGACCGTATAGACAAAAACCTTCAAGCCACGGCGATGAGCCTCTTCGACCAGCGCTGGTTTCACCAATCGCATGGACACATTCAAGGAATAGGCGCCCAGTGCCGCGGTCGTCTTGAAGTAATCTTTTGACGCACGACTGAACAACACGCCGCGCTCAAAGGCAGGGTCAGCCAGTTTGAGTTCCTCGTGGTCGAATGAGGACAGCATGAACTCATCAGCCTGCCAGCCGCGGCGCAGATAATCATTCAACAGTCGGTTGACGGGCAGGGCGGTATGCTCGCCCTTGAGTTCAATATTGATCCCTGCACGATGGTCTATTTGCTCAATGACTTCGCTCAAAGTGGGAATTTGTTGGCCGTTGCCAGCATCCAGGGTTCGAAGTGTCGCCAATGAAGTTTGCATGACTCGGCCGTGGCCGTTGGTGGTACGTTCCAGGGTATCGTCGTGAATCACCAGCAGCTCGCCCTCTACCGCATAAACATCCAGTTCAATCCAGGGGCAATGCATGGTGACTGCCAGTTCAAAGGCTGCCAGTGTGTTCTCAGGCGCATAGCCGCTGGCGCCACGATGGCCAATACAAATCATCCTGCTCATAATTTCATCATCATAGGTCAACAACGATCGATCAATAACAATCGATTGATAGGCTGCCGGGTTGGGGGCAGGAGTCCACTTTTATGGGCTGTTACTGTAGTTCGATCTGCTTTGTGGGTCTAGTGCCGAGTGAATGTTCATAACAAACCCGGCATTTGTGGTGAATCATCCGTCAATACCCCGTACAATTTGACCTTCACGCAGCAGCGACCCCCATCGCCATGAGTTATCAGGTTCTTGCCAGAAAATATCGACCGGCCAACTTCGAGGAACTCGAGGGCCAGGAGCATGTGCGCCGAGCGCTGGTAAATGCCTTGGAACAAAATCGTCTGCATCATGCCTATTTGTTCACCGGCACTCGCGGCACGGGCAAGACCACTATTGCGCGTATTTTTGCCAAGTGTCTAAATTGCGATCGAGGTATCACCTCTACCCCTTGCGGCGAGTGTGGCAGTTGCCTGGAGATTGCCCAGGGCAGAAGTGTTGATTTGATTGAGGTTGATGCGGCATCTCGGACCGGCGTCGACAGTACCCGTGAGCTACTGGATAACGTCCAATACATGCCCACGCGTAGCCGATTCAAGGTCTATCTCATCGATGAAGTGCACATGTTCTCAACCAGCAGCTTTAACGCCTTGTTGAAGACCTTGGAAGAGCCGCCGGAGCACGTCAAGTTTTTGCTGGCCACTACGGACCCTAAAAAGTTACCGGTAACGGTTCTATCCCGTTGTTTGCAATTCAATTTGAAGAACCTGCCCCCGGAACGGGTCGTCAATTATTTGACAGCCGTGCTGGACAAAGAGCAGGTGGTCTATGAGCCATCAGCCCTGTGGCAATTGGGTCGAGCCGCAGATGGAAGTATGCGGGACGCCTTGAGTCTGGCGGATCAGGCGATATCATTCGGCGCTAACCAGATTTCCGATGAAGCGGTTAAAGCCATGTTGGGCTCTATTGACCAGCTCGAAATCTACCAGATTATTCATGCGCTCATTAAAGCTGACGGCCAGGCGCTGCTGGCTCAGATCGCACGAATGGGCGAGTATGCGCCAGATTATGCGGGGCTGCTGGCAGATATTCTCAGCCTGTTGCACCGCGTTGCTGTGGCCCAGACAATTGCCGAGGGTGTCGACAATAGTCAGGGTGACCGCGAGGCGGTCATGACGATTGCGCGAGACCTAAGTCGTGAAGATGTTCAGTTGTATTACCAGATTGGCTTGATCGGTCAACGGGACTTGGCCTTGGCGCCTGATCCCAGAACCGGCTTCGAGATGGTGATGTTACGCATGTTGGCGTTCGTGCCGAATGTACAGCGCAGCCCAGCAGTCGTGTCGGAGGCGATGGACCCTGTAAAAAAGCTTGAAAGTACGGCGGCCGGCGACCCGGCGGCCGGCGATCCGGCGGTCGGCGATCCGGCGGTCGCTGTGCCGGTGGTGGATAAGACACAATCTGAGGCACCGTCAGCGCCGGCTCAACAAATGCCAAGCACGCCTGATCCTCGAGTCGTTGTGGTGCCTGCTGTCCGTGAGCCTGTCAGTGAGCTCGGGAGCAGCGATCCAGCGGTCAGCAGCCGAGAAGCGATCATGCCATTGTCTGATTCAACCCCGAAGGCGCTCAATGCGGGTCCAGGCACAATAGTGCCTCTGGTGGTTGAACGCTGGGCAGAAGTTCTGGTCGAACTAGGCTTGAGCGGCGTGACCCAGTCGATAGCGGCAAATTGTGAGCTAGTCGCGGTGAAGCATGGCGTATGCCATTTGGTTTTGAAAGCCCATCACGCGACGCTATGGAACAAGACCCACGAAGATCGGATCGCACAGAGCCTATCCCGGCTGTACGATACTGAGATTACGCTGGCGCTGACAGTCGGTGAGACGGTTGGTGAGACTCCAGCGGAGGTTGACCAACGCCATCGTGATGAACGTCTGGCGATGGCGGTGGTCTCCATCGACAGTGATGAAAAGCTCAAACAGTTGATTGATAATTTTGATGGTACACTGGACCGCGACACGATTATGCCGCGCAACCAGTCAGGAGACTAGTATGACCATGAAAGGTGGGCTGGATGGCTTGATGAAACAAGCCCAGCAAATGCAGGAAAAAGTGCAGGACATTCAAGCGCAATTGGCGAAGGCTGAGGTTACTGGTGAGTCGGGCGCCGGGATGGTGAAAGTTGTCATGACCGGCCGACATGATGTTAAACGCGTGCAGATCGACCCCAGCCTGTTGACCGAAGATAAAGAAATTCTTGAAGACTTGCTCGCCGCCGCCGTCAATGACGCAGTGCGACGAGTTGAGAATAACCAGAAAGACAAGATGTCAGCTTTGACGGGTGGTATGTCGTTACCGCCCGGATTCAAGCTCCCATTTTAGGCCGATTTGTTGACTCGATGTTAAATCAGGGCTCTTAAGTCAGCGCCTGTCAGTCAGCGCTTTTAAAATTCGCGATGACGTTAGGCGTGACTCCAAACAAGGAAACCGACGAGTCAAGGCGTGGAACCGAGTGGTTTTATTCAGATGTACAGGAACAACTTCAACCAGACAGAGTTCGGTAATGAATCAACGTGAGAGAGTGACATGAACCAAATTCCGGTCATTGAACAATTGGCTGATGCCCTGCGTTGTTTGCCCGGCGTTGGTCCGAAGACAGCCCAACGCATGGTGTTGCACCTGCTGGAACATGATCGCGTTGGTGGTCGGCGTTTGGCTGGCCGTCTGCTTGATGCGATGGATAAGATTGTTCATTGCGAAGTCTGTCGGAATTTTACTGCAACACCCCGTTGTGAAATTTGCAGTAACTCCCGTCGCGACCATTCAGTGGTCTGTATCGTTGAAAATCCCGCTGATGTCATCGCAATAGAACATACGGCGGGTTATCAGGGCGGCTATTTTGTTTTGATGGGAACGCTGTCGCCGCTAGATGGCATTGGCCCGGAAGAAATTGGCGTAGCGCAGTTGGTACAGCGCTGCGAGGCGGGCGTGACTGAGGTCATACTCGCGATTGGATCTACCGTAGAAGGCGAAGCTACGGCGCATTATATTGCGGAAAGCCTCAAGCCCCTCGATGTTAAGGTGTCAAGAATTGCTCATGGGATACCGCTTGGCGGTGAACTGGAGTTTGTTGATGGTGGTACATTGTCCCATGCTCTAGCAGGAAGAAAACTGATTTAATGACTGTAGACTTTGAAATTGTAGATTCCACCCGAAGGCTGGAAGAAGTGATCAATCTGGTTCGCCAGGCTGATGCCGTGGCGATTGATACAGAATTCGCTCGCTTTAACACCTATTACCCTATCGTTGGCTTGATTCAGATATACGATGGCAGCCAGTGTTACCTGATTGATCCACTAGCAGTCATAGAACTAGGTCCCATTGTGGACCTGCTTGAAGACGAAGCCGTGACCAAGGTATTTCATGCCTGCTCGGAAGACCTGGAGGTCTTTCATCATGTGCTCGAGGCTTTGCCGAGCCCCTTGTTTGATTCCCAGGTTGCGGCTGCTGCCTTGGGTATCAGCTTCTCTATTGGCTATCAGAAATTGGTCGCGCATTTTTTGGATTTGGAGATCAGCAAGGAGGAAACCCGCTCCGACTGGCTGCAGCGGCCCCTGACCCACTCGCAACTGGAATATGCCGCGTTGGACGTCATTCACCTGTTGGATATCTATCGCAAGCAGGTCGTTGCCCTTGAGACTCAGGGCAAGCTGTCCTGGGTTCATGAGGAATGCGCAGGTATGACCACGAGCATCTCAACGGACGTGGATCCGCAGATTGCTTATCAACGGCTGAAGGGCATGGCGAAACTGAATCAGGAGAGTTTGTACCTGGTGAAATTGCTGTGCGCCTGGCGTGAGGTTAAGGCCCGTGAGTTAGATGTCCCCAGAAATCGGGTGATTGATGAGAAATCGTTGATCGAGGTTGCGCAGCTGGACTTTCTGGATGTCGGTGGGCTGCATACCCATACGACCATGTCATCTCGCCAGGTACGCCAGTTTGGTGACGAGCTGATTCAGCTGGTGACCCGTGCCCGAGATATTCCCACCGCCGAGCGCGAGGTGATTAGCGATGTAGACAGTGTGCCTGTGAGTAACAGTCTCATGAAACAACTCAAGTTGAAGGTGGCGGAGACTGCCGAGTCGGTGAATATCGCGCCGGAAATGCTCGCCCGCCGGCGCCATCTAGAGCAGATTTTACGCTCGGGTATGGATTCGGGCCAATATCAATTGCCAGAAGCCCTGTGCGGCTGGCG
>DGOD01000230.1:0-25631 GCA_002389265.1 Gammaproteobacteria bacterium UBA4475 | reverse complement strand
TGTTCGTGTATGTGAATCGGGCAGAAGGTCTGGCCCGAGTGCCAGAGGACCTGCTCGCGCAATTTGGTGAGCCGTCAGTGACCTTGAGTTTCAAGCTTCACGAGACTCGGCGAATGGCGCAACAGGATCCGGTGGTTATCATGGCTAATCTCGAAACCCATGGTTATCACGTGCAGTTGCCGCCTTTACTGTACCAGTTTGGCAACAGCAAATGAGCCTGCCATTCTGGCAAACCAAGACCCTGAGCGAGATGAGCAATCCCGAATGGGAGTCTCTCTGTGACGGCTGCGCGCGCTGCTGCATGCATAAGTTGGAAGATGAAGACACGGGCGAGGTGCATTACACTTCCATCGTTTGTCGCTATCTGGACCAGGACAAATGCCAGTGCACTGACTATTCACAACGTAATGTGAATGTACCGGAGTGCGTGCTGCTGACCCCTGAGCGGGTTGACGAGTTTGCTTGGCTACCGAATACTTGCGCTTATCGGTTGATCGCCGAGGGCAAGGATCTATATGACTGGCACCCGTTAGTGTCGGGAGATAAGACCTCTGTTCAGGCAGCTGGCATTGCGGTCACCGGCAAGGTCGTCGATGAACGCGGTGTTCATCCCGATAGTCATCAAGAATATATTATTCGCTGGGTGGAGCAATAGCCGCCGCCGTATCAAGTGTAAGGATCTGGGTTAACCTCAATGGCTGAAATCATCCATCAATACGAATATCTTATCGCCTGGTGTGTCTATGTGCTGGCAGGCTTGGGTTGCAGTGTGGTCTGGTGGAAGATGACATCATTTCTGCGGCACCGTGGCTGGCGTGATCTGGTGCGGGGCATCGTGGTGGTGCTGATCTTCACGCCCTGGTATGCCGGTGAGTCCCACCAGTTCATGGCACCGGCAAGTGTGGTGCTGATGATGGATCTGCTGCTCGAGGGTGCCAAGGGCGGTCTGCAAGGCGGGCTGGTGCTATTGTTCAGTCTATTCGCCATGCTGATTGGTTTGACACTGCGGTTACTGTTCTGGCGTCGAACTGAGACGCCTTAAGCTCGCTCGGTATAAGCAAGCCGGCCGCGGATAACATTGACTTTCATGAATTCTCATCAATATGATGAATGTTGATTGGTTGTGCTGCTTCAGGGTTCTTGAGGAATCCGGCTAAAGGCCTGTTTTGCAGGGCCGTCGAGGCACTTGCCGAGTTAGCCGGAAACCTCAGACTGCGCGGATTTAAAGCCTGGCCGCGTTTTTCGAAACGCTGCCGCGGCTTGCTTGGGCGAAAATAAAGACTTAATCAGAGGCCCCCTTGATATGTGCCGCCGACCAAATTACAGTAAGAGGCTGTTACGTTAATAAGAAACGCCTAATTGATTCGCATGAGTCAGAAAATCAACCTTCCTTCGCATCATTTTCTTGGTTACTAATTGGTCACTATCATATGAAATTTTCCAGCACTACGACATATATCGCCACCGACGAACTACAAATGGCAGTTAATGCTGCCGTCATCCTTGAACGGCCCTTGCTCATCAAAGGTGAGCCGGGCACAGGCAAGACCATGCTGGCGGAAGAGATTGCCGCCTCGCTGGGCATGGAATTAATTGCCTGGCACGTGAAGTCCACCACCAAAGCGCAGCAGGGCTTGTATGAATACGATGCCGTATCCCGCCTGCGGGACTCGCAGCTGGGCGACGAGCGCGTCCATGACATCAATAACTACATTGCCAAAGGCAAGCTCTGGGAAGCCTTCACCAGCGATAAAAAGTGTGTGCTGCTGATTGACGAAATTGATAAGGCCGACATCGAGTTTCCAAATGACCTGCTACTCGAAATTGATAAAATGCAATTTCACGTCTATGAAACTGGTGAAACCGTCGTCGCCAAGCACCGGCCTGTGATCGTGATCACCAGTAACAACGAAAAAGAACTGCCGGACGCGTTTCTGCGTCGGTGTTTCTTCCACTACATTCAGTTCCCTGATCGCGCTACCATGCAGGAAATTGTTGATGTCCATTATCCCAAAATCAAGCAGGACCTGGTGAAGGAAGCCATGGAAATTTTCTTTGACGTGCGCAAGGTGCCAGGCTTGAAGAAGAAGCCGTCGACTTCCGAGCTGATTGACTGGTTGAAGCTGCTAATGGCAGACGATATCCCTGAAGAAATTTTGCGTAATCGAGACACCTCGAAAGCGATTCCGCCGCTGTACGGCGCGCTGGTTAAAAATGAGCAGGATGTGCAGTTACTTGAGCGATTAGCGTTTATGAACCGTCGTCAGCAAAACACTGGCGGCAGTGGCCCACAGAAAGGTTAAACAACTATGTTGATCAACTTTTTCCTGGCATTGAAAAATGCTCGGGTGCCAGTTTCCATCACAGAACTGTTGCACCTGCTGGATATTCTCAAGGCCCGGCTGGTGTATGCGGACATTGATGAATTCTATTATCTGAGTCGAATGGCTCTCGTCAAAGACGAGCGCCACTATGATAAATTCGATCGCGCTTTCGGCACTTACTTCAAGGGTCTCGAAGACTTGTCTGGAATGTTGGCAGCGATGATTCCCGATGAGTATTTGCGTCGCGAGTTTGAAAAATCTCTGACGGCCGAGGAACTCGAAAAGATCAAATCCCTGGGTGGTCTTGAAAAACTCATCGATGAATTCAAACGTCAGGTGGAAGATGCTGCGCGCGGTGAAGGCAAAGATAAAGACAAAGAAGGCAAAGGCCGAGACGGTAAGGGTGATGACGGTGATGACCGCGCGGGCAAGAAACGCCGTGGTAAGCGTAACTGGGACAAACGCGACTATAAGACCTATGACGATAACGTCGAACTGGGTACTCGTGGGATGAAGATATCCCTGCGACGTCTGCGCAAGCTGGCGCGCACCGGTGCGGAAGACGAATTCGATATCAGCGGTACCATCGACAAGACCGCGAAGAACGGTGGCATGCTCGATATCCTAATGCGTCCTGAACGACGCAATACGGTTAAGGTGCTGTTGTTTCTCGACAACGGTGGCTCTATGGATGCGCACGTTAAGGTGTGTGAGGAGCTGTTCTCTGCGGCCCGGGCCGAGTTCAAACATTTAGAGACCTTCTATTTTCATAATTTTATCTACGATGGCGTATGGAAACAGCATAATCGGCGGATGAACGAGCGCCTTGATACCTTCGATATCATGCACAAGTACTCTCACGACTATAAAGTGATCTTTGTTGGTGACGCTACCATGGCCCCCTATGAGATCACGCATGCAGGCGGTAGTGTTGAGCATTGGAACGAGGAAGCCGGTGCTATCTGGATTCAACGGATGCTCGATACCTTCGAGAAGCTGATTTGGATTAATCCAACGCCTGCGGACACATGGGAATATTCAAACTCAGTGGCCTTGACCAAAAAGCTGGTTGATGACCAGATGTTCCCCTTGACGATCCGTGGCATTGAAGAAGGGATGAACTACCTGTCGAAGTAAGCGACAAAAGGGCGGTGTCAAGAATTAGGGACTACCGTTACCATCCGGGCCAACCTCGGTTTGTTAATGCCCAGTCATTGATGACTCCGGCGCTCGGAAATAGGGGCGTTGCGGCGCAATGCGGGTAGCTTTTACTTCAAAAGGGGCCGCCGGCTGTGATGTCAAGTCGTTAAATAGCATTTTTAGCGATTTGAGGGTAGAATACGCCGCAAGGTGGTCGAGGTCCTCTGTTTTTGAGCCTATGCTCGAGGGTCTACGCTACACTACAAAGCTTCTTGGTTTCTTAATTTCGGGGATAATGAATGAAAATTAATCTACGCAGGCGCTATCTTGCCTGCTTTATAACAGCGCTTTCAGCCGGGGTTGCGGCGATACCTGCAGCTATCGCTGCAGAGGGCGACTCAGCCAATATGGAAGAGATCGTGATTATCGGATCTCGCCGAGCAGCAAGATCAGCAACCGATACTACAGCACCTGTAGACGTGATTGCTGGTGATGAGCTTACTCGTAATGCATCTACAGACATTCAAGACTTGATGCGTACAGCAGTACCTTCATACAACGTTAACGCCCAGCCAATAAGCGACGCAGCAACGATTTCTCGTCCTGCCAACCTGCGTGGTCTGTCGCCTGACAACACCCTCGTGTTGGTCAATGGTAAGCGTCGTCACCGTGGTTCGGTCATCAGTTTCCTGGGTGGTGGTATTTCTGATGGTGCTCAGGGTGTTGATATCGCCACGATTCCGTCGCTCGCTCTGAAGCGGGTTGTGGTCTTGCGAGATGGTGCTTCTTCTCAATATGGATCTGACGCTATTGCCGGTGTTATCAATTTTGAGCTGCGCGACGAGGCTCAAGGTGGCTTCCTCGAAGTCACCACAGGTTCTACCTATGAAGGTGATGGGGATAACTATCGCCTGGCAGGCAACATAGGCTTACCTCTTGGTGATAGTGGTTTTGTCAACATTACAGCAGAGTATGGCGAAGTAGACGGAACTGTGCGAAGCATCGTTCGTCAGGATGTGCTGGATTTGATCGCAGCAGGTAATACCGCAGCGGCAGATTTCAAGACTATCAATTCATACACTGGCGCAGTTCCTCAGTATTGGGGACAGCCTGACGTTGAAGATGATTTTAAAATCTTTATCAACAGTGCTTTCGAGATCAACCAGTACGCTGAGGTCTATGCTTTCGGTAATATCTCTGAGCGACAAGCTACAGGTGGTTTCTTCTATCGTAATCCGACAAACCGCGGCGGTGTCTATGCCGGTCCATTAGTGGACGCATTGACGGGCGCCTTGGATCCAAACGGTGTTGCCTCTGTAAAAGTTGGTGACTTGGACGGTTTGGGTGTAGGCGGCGGATGTCCCGCAGGTATCCCTCTAACGGGTACTGATGGTCTGATTCCAGACGCAACGATTCTGGCTGAAGTAACAGCTGATGCTAACTGTTTCTCTTTTGTTGAAACGATCCCGGGCGGTTTTGTTCCACGCTTTGGTGGCACCAACGAAGATGCCAGCTTAGCAGTGGGTGTTCGTGGTTTACTCGATAGTGGGCTGAGCTATGACGTCAGCGCATACCGTGGCTCGAACGAAACCGAGTTTTTCATCAATAACACGGTGAACGCATCTTTGGGGCCCAATACGCCTCGGAATTTCATTCCGGGTGGTCAGAAGCAAACTGAAACAGTCTATAACGGTGACTTCAGTTACCCCATTGACGCCGGTCTTGCATCAGACTTAACGTTTTCTTTCGGTGGTGAGTACCGTGAAGAAGAATTCGACTTATATGCAGGTGATCCAGCGTCATATGCACTCGGCCCTCTTGCTGATCAGGGCTTTTCATCAAGCTCTAACGGCTTTGGTGGCTTTCCAAACAGCACTTCTAGCTCGCAGGATAGCTGGGCGGCTTACGGAGAACTAGAGGCGGATGTAACAGACGCGCTGACACTCCAAGGCGCATTGCGTTATGAAGACTACAGTGTGTTTGGTGATACCACTAACTTCAAGGTTGCTGGTCTTTACCGCGTATCTGAAGGCTTCAAAATCCGTGGTGCTATATCCACTGGTTTCCACGCGCCTACTGCGGGTCAGGCAAATATTACCAATGTGACAACTCAGATCAGCAACGGCGTACTGGTTGATCAGGGCACCTTACCTCTGAGCTCAACAGCCGGGCAAATTGCTGGTGATTTCATTGAGAGTCAGGGCAATGGACGTCCAACACTTGGGCCAGAAGATGCTGTCAACATGTCAATTGGTGTTGCCTTCGATCTTGGCGAAACTTCTTGGACCGTTGACTACTACAACATTGAAGTAGAAGACCGCGTAGCGCTTGGCGCCGACGTCGACTTCCTGGATGCGTTGAATTTTGCCGGCGGTGGCACAACCTTTACGAGCGTAACTGATGCTCTGACAGGCCTTAGTGCATCCGGTGTGATTGATCGCCAGGATTTCATCGGCTTGGATGATTTGTCAGCATTCCGCTTCTTCGCGAATAGCTTCGATACCGAAACACAGGGCATCGATGTAGTGGGACGAGTTGGTTTTGATGTTTGGGAAGGATCTTCTAACGTCACACTCGCTATGAACTGGAACGATACGCAGGTCACCAATAGAGGTGTTACTAACCCTATCAGTGCTGGCCGAGTGGCGGCCCTCGAAGATTTGCTGCCTAAGTTTAAGGGTAACTTGTCTTGGACCCATAGTCAGGGTGCTCTGCGAAGCATGGTTCGCGTGAACTACTATGGCCAGTGGGATGACACAGGCAATGGTGTTACTGGCGTCAGTAATGAGTTGCTTGTTGACGTAGAACTGGCTTATGAGCTGGTTAACGGGCTCGAATTAATTGGTGGTGTGAGCAATCTGTTCGACACCTACAATGATAAAAACCCAAGTGCACTGAGTGTGGGTCAGCTGTACCCAGAGTCAGGTCCGTTTGCTATGAACGGCGGACAGTGGTACGTAAAGGCGAAGTACTCTTTCGAGTAAAAACCTTTTGCTAGACTAAAAAACCCCTCGCTCACTTCGTGGCCGAGGGGTTTTTTTTATTCCTCAGTGTTTTCACAAAAATTGAACCGTGCTGGTCTTTTTGAGGTTGTCTTCCTGTCGAATGTTGACGTTTATCGGGATCAATAGGATGGCGAGCTGCAAGAAGACGTGCCGCGGAGCGTTCTAGTCAAGCTGATCTCATACGTGCATATCAAGAATTTAGCGAGGCCTCTGTCTGAGGCGAGTTGTTCGCTGGTGCCATAGCCCCGCGTCACCACAGTTTGTTTGATTTCCATACTGGCCCGGCGGTGATAAAACTCAAGACGTGACTGATATCCCCATGTTGTTTCTGGGTAATGTCTTTTTGTTGATCGTTGGCGATAATGACACGACTCGCAATAGCATCAGCGGCGGCGCTCTCGCGTTAAATGAATTCCCAGATCAATTTGTAAAATTAAAGGCGAATCATGCCTTGATTTCTAACCTGTTGGCGGAAATGGTCCGCTGGCAAACGCAGCTTATCCATATGCGCCGCACGGCCCTACAGGACTTTAATTAGCGCGGAAAACGGATTAAGGAAGATGACAAGGTCATTGGGTGGTGTTTGTCGGTTATCCGCGACGAATCGGTATTTCAGGATGCCGACAAGCTCATTATTGATCGACCTAATGCGCGGGCGCACGTGGCCTTTGGTTTCGGGGTGCATCGTTGCATGGGTAATCGCTTGGCCGAGATACCGCTGCGGGTTCTCTGGTAAGAAATCATGCAACGCTTCAGCACGATTAAACTGGCCGCTGATGCGGTCCGTTTACCGAACAACTTCATCCGCGATGTCAGCGTAGTGCCGGTTATTCCGCAGCGCAAATAAGCGGTTTTTTGATTGATATCGAAGCCCTCGTTGATTCACTATTAGTATTAATGAGAGGGGCTCGCTGAACGCAGGGGTTCGTGCTGTGAAATTTGCTGCCGACAGTTGGCGTTTGGCGTATTAATTTAATCTGGGGAAATACACTATGCCGGTCGAGCCAGCACAGGATCCAACTTATTTTGATCATTTCGATGAGATACCGTTTCACCAATATCTAGGTCTTACCTTAGTCGAGCGCCGTGACGGCTATGCTCGCCTGCGGCTGCGCAAGACCGCGACGACGCCCACGGGCATCGGCGGCAGTGTTAATGGTGGTGTGATCGCCACCATGATTGATATGGCAACGATTCCTGCGATATTTACCGGCCTGAGAGCGGGTACCGAACCAGCAGGCACGGCGGATCTGCAAGTCACCTATTTGCGCCAGGCCCATGGTGACTATATTGATGCTGAAGCCATCGTGATTAAACGCGGTCGCCAACTGTGTAATATCGAAGTTAGCGTTACTGATGACGAAGGGCGACTCTGTGCCAAAGGTCGAGTCTTGTACGCCTTGCGCAGCACTGCGGCAACGTAAAGCCGTCGGGTGTCATGTTTGTTGAATAGTGCCTTCGATAGCTATGGCCAGGCAGCTACTCCTTGAGAAAATCACTGACCACCACATGCAGTTCGTGGCGATGATTCTCCAGCAACAGCGAGTGGGTACCTTCACCGATAATGGTCAGGCGTTTAAGCGGTACATTGTCTAATTGTGAGAATACTGTTTGGCATTGTTCTGGCGTCGTCTCACGATCCCACTCGCCAACCACAATCAATGTCGGTGCGAGTATTTTTTGAGGCGCATACCAAGGTTCCGCGCTAGCAGAATAGTGCATAAAATCTTTGATTACCCCGGTGGGTGCCCGCAGTGTTGGTGGTTCGGTTTCCTCTGCACGCGGGTCGCTGTTAATCGCCGTGGTGCACCAGTGTTCGACTCTTGATGGAGGCACTATGTTATCGATTTCGGCTTGGCTTAGGCCTTGCGCCCAGCGTGTGCTGGCCGCTTGGACATCCACAGTGCGGTAAGACCCGAGCGTCGCGGGAACAAGACCGGAGGTAGCGCCTGCCGTTACCCACAAGGCACCGTACAATACCAGTTTACGAATCGACTCAGGACGTTCGCCGGCACAGGTTCCGGCAATGGCGGTTCCCCAGGAATAGCCAATCAGGTTCAATTGCGGAATATTCCGCTGATGTTGAATAAAGGCGATTGCTCGGTTTACGTCATCGGCGGCCATGCGAGTGTCACAGATCGGAGGGTGGTCTTCTGCGGGTTCATTCATCGCTTTAGGCCGGTCCGAGCAACCGTAACCCAGTAAGTCGATACACCAGGTATCAAACCCCTGTTGTGCCAGCTGATCCATCCATGAAGCACCTTCGATTTCGTAGTCGAAGGTCAGAGTCGACGCATAGGTTGCGCCATGGACAAATAGTACTGTACGCGCGGCATCATGAGTCTCAGGTAGATCGCCTCGGCGCTTATTGCGCAGGTACACCTGGCAGCCAGGTTCACTGCTGTCGATACGATAGGCAGACTCGATAGTCGTTGAGCTCTCATTGGCAATTGTCATGGCATTTGTTTCTGTTTGTTATTGACGAACCTGGCCTCTAGAATTCACTCTAGCCCGCAGCATGTCCATTGCCCTTACGCAGGCGGGTAATCACCGACAAAGATTCGAGGATCACTAGAATGCTGGTCACAAGCACGATGATGTCGATCGCCACCAGGAGGTAGTTGTCCTGCTGCCAGTACTCGATGAGTTTGATGACGCCGGCATAAAAAGACGTTAATAAAATAAATATCATAGGGATCAGGGTGTAACGGGCGGGTCGGCCCAACCGAATCAACATGACCGAAATAACCAGTAGGGTCATGGCAGCGAGAATTTGGTTCGTCGAGCCGAACAGGGGCCAGATGATCATGCCACCT
The DNA here is from genome assembly GCA_002389265.1 of Gammaproteobacteria bacterium UBA4475. Taxonomy (GTDB): domain Bacteria; phylum Pseudomonadota; class Gammaproteobacteria; order Pseudomonadales; family Azotimanducaceae; genus UBA4582. The sequence continues at coordinate 16,346 of DGOD01000230.1, read as the reverse complement.
GCGCCACTAGCGCCGCCGGCACCAAAGGCCAGCAACAGGCAAGCCGTCACGGCCAGCAGGGTAGCGATGATGCCATTGTTGAGCAGGGGAATGCGGTAGATGGCGCCCCACTCCTGAATAATATAACGCTGCAAGCGGACGCCTGAGTCCATGGTGGTGCCGGCAAACAATACGACCATCACTGCCAGCAGTGTCGTTGCCAGCCCCGTTGGCAAGCCCCAGCCTTCGTGGACCAAATTCGCACCGCCCTGAATAAAGGCGCCGGCACTGCCGTTGCCAAAATGAGCATACAACTCATGCCATTGTTCAGGAGTCGCGGCGTACGCGACGCCGCTGACCGCAACGATCGTGATCAGCGCCAGCGCGCCTTCACCGACGGCGCCAAGATAACCCACGAACCGAATGTCCGGCTCTTTATCAACTTGCTTGGAGCTGGTTCCGGAGGCCACGATGCCGTGAAATCCAGACACAGCGCCGCAGGCGATAGTGACAAATAGCAGAGGCAGCATGGATGGTGTGTCGTCGGCAATCTGGGTATTGAAGGCCGGGGCGGAAATATCCGGCATAAACAGGAATACGGCACCATAGAGCAGGAACAGGCCGACGAACAGTTGTAGGCCATTGATAAAGTCTCGAGGCTGCAACAGTGCCCAGACCGGCAGCATGGAGGCGATGGCCGCATACGCAAACAAAAGCAATATCCACCAGGCGTTCGCCGACAGTCCAGCCATCTCTGTTGGCAATGCCAGTGGCAGGCTATCACCCACATAAATTGAAATGTATAACGCCACTACGCCGGCGATGGACAGAGCGATGAGGTTGAATTTTTGGCGGCTCAGTTGGCCGATAATCAGCGCCACGACGATGGCCGACCAAGCTGGAAAGACCGCGCCCGGGTTGTTGATAAAGGCATTGGCGATGACGACGCCAAACACGGCATTGACCATTAACAACACTAGAAAGACGACGACCATAAACAAGGCGCGAGTTCGGCTGCCGACCACAGTCTCGGACAAGGCGCCCATAGACATGCCCTTATGGCGGTTGCTGGCCCACATGGCACCGGCATCATGCACACCAGCAAAGAAGATGGTGCCCAGCGTGACCCAGGCAACAGCGGGCACCCAACCCCAATACACCGCGATCGCTGGACCCACAATCGGTGCAGCCCCGGCTACCGAGGTAAAGTGGTGTCCCCAAAGTACAAATTTGTTGGTCGGCACGAAGTCCACGCCATCCTCAAGTTCATGGGCCGGCGTAATGAAGTTGGGGTCAAGTTGAAAGATTTTCTCAGCGATGAATTTTGAGTAGACGAACCACCCGAATAACATGCCGCTGAGGCCAAGTAAAACGATCAAAATCGATTGCATAGTCAATACATCTGTTAGCGCGGTTGGCCCAAGAATAGCCTGATGGATCGTTTAGAGCCAGCGCCGCTGAAGTAGGGGTTTGCTTTGGGCGCGTGAAATGACAAAGTGGGAACATAGATAGCACTCGGAGAAACATTGCATGGAATTTGCTGACAACAAGGTTGCTCGATGCGGCCTGAATCGATGGATCATCATATTAATGATTGCTGGCTTGGGCGCTTGCGGTGGCAGCAATGATGAGAGGAGCGATACCGCTCCCTTACAGAATACGGCGCCGAATGCAGAGGATGCGACACCGGTCGTGGTAAGCGCTGATCTGGTTCTGCGCGGCGGTAAAATAGTGACATTAGATGACAACCTGGCCGATGCCGAGGCAATTGCCATCAATGGTTATTTGATTACTGCCATCGGCACTAATGAGCAGATCGCGGCGTATATCGGTGCCGACACACAGGTCATCGAGCTGAATGGTCGGCTGGTAACTCCGGGATTTATTGAAGGCCATGGCCATTATATGAGCCTGGGCCGGGCACGCCAGATTCTCGATTTGAGCACGGCGAAAAACTGGCAAGACATTGTTAATAAGGTCGCCACGGCGGTGGATAAAGCCGAGCCCGGTGAGTGGATATTTGGTCGCGGCTGGCACCAAGAGAAATGGGACAGTCTGCCTGAAAAGCAAATTGATGGCGTGCCGTTAAATGACTCCTTGAATGAGGTGGCGCCCAAAAACCCGGTTTACCTGGGACATGCCAGTGGCCATGCGGCCTTCGCCAATAACGCCGCGCTAGAGGCGGGCGGCATCACTGATGCAACACCTGACCCTGACGGCGGCACGATCGTCAGAACCGCAGACAATGTCGCTACGGGCTTACTTCGAGAGAATGCCCAAGATATTGTCGAGGCCGCAGTGGACGCCTATCAGTCCCGTTTGAGTCCAGAAGAGAATGAACGGCTGATGCGTGAGCGGGTTACCCTGGCAGGCCAGGAAGCGTTGTACTTCGGTGTTACTTCTTTTCATGACGCGGGCGCATCTTTTGCCACGATCGATTTTATGAAAAAGCTTGAAGCAACAGGTGATCTGCCAGTGCGCCTTTACGTTATGGTCAGAGGTGCATCTAATGCCGAGATGGCCGAGAAATTGCCGAGTTACCTGCAAATAGCCGAAGGCAATGACTTCCTGACAGTCCGTAGTATTAAGCGCCAAATTGATGGTGCGCTCGGCGCTCATGGTGCCTGGCTATTAGAACCTTATGAAGATATGCCGAGCACATCGGGATTGGTACTTGAGCCGGTCAGTGACATCGAACAGACCGCTGAACTCGCTGTGGCGAATGGTTTTCAGGTTAATACCCATGCGATAGGTACTCGAGCAAACCGTGAGACCCTGGACATTTACGAACGTATTTGGGAAAAACTTGACGTGAGTGGCAAAGACCTGCGCTGGCGAGTCGAGCATGCGCAGCACATCCATCCTGAGGATGTGCCAAGGTTTGGCGAATTGGGCGTGATCGCTGCCATGCAAGGTATTCATTGTACCTCTGATGGCCCCTGGATTCCGTCCCGCATGGGACAAGCTCGCACCGAAACGACTTCCTATCCTTGGCGTGACCTGATCAACAGCGGTGCTATTATTGCCAACGGTACTGATGTACCAGTGGAGCCCATTAGTGTCATGGCCTCTTACTATGCCTCGGTGTCACGAATGACGAATACGGGCGAGCGCTTCTATCCGGCGCAAGTCATGACGCGGATGGAAGCGCTGAAGAGTTATACCATCAATAATGCCTACGCGGCTTTTGAGGAAGACCTGAAAGGTAGTCTGACGCCAGGCAAGTATGCGGATATCGTGGTTTTGTCGCAGGATATATTGACCATCCCCGAGGCGCAGATCCCAATGACGGAAGTGGACTTCACTATTATCGGTGGGCAGGTGAAGTTTGACCGGCAGTCCAGGACGGTAGCAGCCGGAGAATAAACATTGATGCGCAAAAACGTCGTTAGAAAATCTGTGTTGTGGCGAACCCCTCGGTGTCTCTCGAGCAGAGTCGTCGTGTTACTAGCGGCCGCTTTGGTGGCGTGCGTTGGTCATGCCGACCAGACCTTGCTGACTCCCTATGCGACCATTGCGGATTGGGCGAAATTGCCGGACGGCCGGCAATGGGGAGCCACCAGCGCTATCTATCCCGCCCGCGACGGCCAACATATCTGGATTGCTGAGCGCTGTGGCTCGAACTCTTGCGTGGATAGCGATCTGGACCCGATCCTGTTGTTTGACGCTGAGGGGCATCTGGTCAAAAGTTTTGGCGCAGGCTTGTTTGCCTGGCCTCATGGGATGTATGTGGACGCCGAGGGTAATGTCTGGGTGGCAGACGCGGTGGGCTACGCGGCGGTACCTTCGGGCATCGGTCATGTGATCTACAAGTTCAGCCCAACGGGCGAACTGCTGATGACCCTTGGCGAAAAAGGTCAGGCTGGCGCATCACAGGCGACGTTGCGGAAACCATCGGATATGCTGGTGGCACCCAATGGCGATATTTTTGTAGTGGACGGGCATGGTTCTGCCGCCGGTGAAGTCGTGAACAATCGTGTGGTGAAGTTTGCCGCTGACGGGCAATTCATCACCGCCTGGGGCTCGGCGGGCGCGGGCCCTGGTCAATTCAAGGACCCTCATGCCTTGGCTATGGATTCAACGGGACGCTTGTTTGTGGGTGATCGCGGTAACAGCCGGATCCAGATTTTTGATCAATTGGGTCAGCATCTGGCCACATGGACTCAATTTGGCCGGCCTAGCGGTCTGTTTATTGATGCTGATGACCAGCTATATAGTGCCGACTCGGAATCGAATACGTCGCGTAATCCTGGATTTAAACGGGGTATCCGTATCGGTGATGCGCTCACGGGTGTCGTCACGACATTTATTCCAGATCCCGAGACGGATCAGGACGGCGCTGGCACCAGTGGCGCTGAAGGGGTTGCGGTGGACGCGAAGGGTAACGTCTATGGCGCTGAAGTTGGTCCACGGGCGATCAAGAAATACGTCAAATCGCAGCAGCTCAAGAGTGCCGCGTTAATCCAATAAGTTAGTGAAAAGGGAATTTTATGACCCTCGCATTGGGCATTAATCTAAGCGTTATCATCGGCTTCGTGATTGGTCTGATCAAACTCAGCAATATGGGTTTGCCCTTGTCTCGGCGAGTGCTGATCAGTCTGGTCGCCGGCGCGCTGCTGGGCGTTGCTCTGCAAGCGATTTATGTCGATTCACCGGCGGTGATCGAAGCGACCTTGGCCTGGAGTAATGTGCTTGGCAGCGGTTATGTGAGTTTGCTAAAGATGATTATCATGCCGCTTATTCTGGTGACCATGATCGCGGCAGTGGTGCGTATGGAAGCCGTTGCCGCCCTGGGTAAAATCGGCGGCCTGGTGATTGGTATTTTGATTGGCACCACCGTGATCGCCGCGTTCGTTGGTATTGCCGTGACTAACCTGTTTGGATTGACCGCTGAAGGCTTGACGGAGGGTGCTCGCGAGCTGGCCAGAGCCGAGGTGTTGGTAGGGCGCCAGTCGACCGTCGCCGACTTGGCTTTAGGTCAGATCATTCTCAGCTTTATTCCACAGAATATTTTCAGTGACCTGACCGGTGCCCGTCCGACCTCAATCATCGCGGTGGTCATCTTTGGTATTCTAGCCGGTATTGCCGGCCTGCAACTCACCAGTGATAGTCCTGCGCAGGGAGCAGCCTTTCGGTCTTTCATCGAAACAGCGCAGGCGGTTGTGTTGCGTCTGGTACGCATGGTTATTAGCCTGACACCTTACGGCGTGCTGGCACTAATGCTGAAAGTTACGGCGACGTCTAGCGGCGAAGATATCCTTAGCCTGTTGGGGTTTATCCTCGCGTCTTATCTCGCGATCGCTATCATGTTTCTAGTGCATGGATTGCTGATTGCGATCTCGGGCAGTAATCCTTTGGACTATTTTAAGAAGGTTTGGCCGGTACTGACATTCGCCTTCACCTCTCGTAGTTCAGCGGCGACCATTCCCCTGAACGTAGAGTCTCAGATTAAAGACCTGAATGTCGCCAGCCCCATTGCTAATCTATCCGCGTCCTTCGGCGCGAGCATCGGTCAGAATGGCTGCGCGGGTATTTATCCGGCGATGCTAGCGGTCATGATAGCGCCGACCATGGGCGTCGATCCGATGGATCCTATGTTTATTATCACGCTGGTTGGTGTGGTCGCTGTCAGCTCATTTGGCGTGGCGGGTGTGGGTGGCGGTGCGACGTTTGCGGCGCTGATAGTGTTACCCGCTATGGGTTTTCCGGTGGCATTGGCAGCGTTACTGATCTCCATCGAGCCTCTGATTGATATGGCTCGTACTGCCTTGAATGTCAGCGGATCCATGACCTCTGGGCTCATTACCAGTCGCGTGCTGGGGATGACCGAACGACCCGCAGGCGATGTGCCAACTTCGATTGCAGAGGCGTACGGGAAACCCTGATCAAGCCAGTTTGCCTGTCGTATTCTTCGCCATGATGGGTGCTGCGGTTGGCTAGGTCTAGAAGCGTTCTGCGTGGCAGTCGATTTGTTCAGCAAAGGCTTTCCCTGATAGGGTTACTTGTTGATGAGCAGATGATTCCTGTTGTTGTCATGAAATCAAAACGCTACAGGTTTAGTTCGTGTTAGAGTAGCTTGTCCGGCAAAATAAGCGTGGCGTGAAACGCGCCTGATTAAATAAAAAGTGTCTAATTTTTCTGGTAGACGGCCGGCGCCCAAGAGCAATATATCTGTTGACGGTTTTTCAGCGACGCTAGAGAGGGTGAGTTGTTGTGTTCAAACCAAAAATTAAGCCAGAAAGGAAATCTATGGTAGAGGTGTGTGTGAAGCAATCCTTATTGAGAGCGGGCGTACTGTCGGTCTCTTTGTCGGTCTCATTGTTGGTCTCACTGTTGGTCTCGTCTTTGGCGAGTGTCGCCTTCGGTGCCAATGCGCCCACGGTCGCGAACAATGGCATGGTGGTGTCGGCGAATGCGATATCCTCAGAAATTGGCAAGCAGGTACTGCAAGACGGTGGTAGCGCAGTGGATGCGGCTGTCGCTACGGCCTTCGCCCTGGCGGTGACGCACCCTACGGCCGGTAATATTGGCGGCGGTGGTTTTCTAATTTATCGCCCCGCCAAAGGTGACCCCACTGCCTATGATTTCAGGGAAGTTGGACCCGGCGCATCATATCCTGAAATGTGGTTGGTGGACGGCGAATACAATTTCCAAAAACATCATATGAGTTATGCCTCTGTAGGCGTCCCCGGAACTGTAGCGGGCTTGCACGCGGCCTGGGAGGCTGAAGGGCGCTTGCCCTGGAAGCGGCTAGTGGAGCCAGCAATTAAATTAGCCAAAAACGGCATCGTGATTACTCAAGGTCTCGCTCAATCGATCAAACGCAATTTGCCGCGGATGGAGAAGTACCCAGCCTCGGTGGCCAAGTTCACGAACCAGGGTACACCCTATGCAGCCGGTGACCTATGGATTCAAGCTGATCTGGCCGAAAGCCTGCAGCGGATCGCCGATCAAGGGCCCGCGGGATTTTATCAGGGCAAAACCGCTGAATTGTTGGTGGCAGAAATGCAAGCCAATGGCGGGCTGATTACCCTCGAAGACTTGGCGAATTATACAGCTAAAGTGCGCCAGCCGATTATCGGTCAGTATCGCGGCTACGACGTAATTTCGATGCCACCACCCAGTTCAGGTGGTACAACCCTGGTTGAGATGCTCAACATGCTAGAAGGCTATGATCTGACCGAGATGGGCTTTGGTTCTGCCGATGCTTTGCATGTGATGACCGAATCCATGCGACGGGCCTACAATGACCGGGCCCGGTATCTGGGCGACCCCGATTATAATGCCGATATGCCCTTGGATCGGCTGTTGTCGAAAGACTATGCGACGGACCTGCGCAATACGATTGATCTCAAACAAGCTTCGGTCTCGAGTCCTGAGGCCTTTAACTTAATGCAAGAAAGCCCGGAGACCACCCACTTTTCGGTGGTGGATAAAGATCGTAATGCGGTGTCCTTGACCTATACGCTGGAGTGGGGTTATGGCTCGGGTATTGTCGTGCCGGGCGCGGGCTTTTTGCTGAATAACGAAATGGGCGACTTCAATGCAGGCCCGGGTTTAACCAACAGCCAAGGCTTGATTGGCACGCCGGCGAACCTTGCCGAGCCAGGTAAGCGAATGTTGAGTAGCATGACGCCAACGATCCTGGCGAAAGATGGCAAGCTATTCATGGTCACCGGTACGCCCGGCGGACGTACGATTATCAACACCGTACTGCAAACGATTCTGAATGTGGTGGACCATGGTATGAATGCTCAGGCCGCAGTGGATGCCGGACGTATCCACCATCAGTGGATGCCGGATGTCCTTAACTATGAAGCCCAGGGTTTTTCCCCCGACACGCTCAAGGCGCTGGAAGCTCGCGGGCATGCACTGAATCAAAGGGTGAATCAAGGTTCTGCCGAGGTCATTGTCAATAACGTCGAGGCGAGTGTGCTCGAGGGTGGCGTGGACCGCAGGGTGCCAGACGGCGGTATCGCTGCTTGGTAATTGGCCGCTTGCGGGTTTTTGACAGCACAAAGGTAGAACGCCTGGCTGTCCAAAACCTGCATATCACTGTAATCTGACCGACCCGGGATTAACCCGCGACTAAAAGCCTGATTGACCGTGAGCCTTAACACAACGACAAGCCACCAGACCCTGATTGCGCGCCTAGATCATTGCATGATCAAGGATCGTGGTCGTCTGCGTCAGGCGCTGCGTGACAAGCGCAAAGTCGAGAAAAACATCGCTAAAATCACGGCGCAGATTGATCGATCGGTGAACCTTGCCGAGCAGCGCCGGGCAGAACTACCTATCCCAACCTTTCCGGAATCGTTGCCGGTCAGCCAGCGAGTGGACGACATCAAGGCGGCGTTAGCCAGTCACCAGGTTGTGATCATTGCCGGCGAGACCGGTTCTGGTAAGACTACCCAGATTCCCAAGATCTGTCTTGCGCTGGGCCGTGGGGTCCATGGCCTGATTGGCCATACTCAGCCGCGGCGGGTTGCCGCCCGTACCGTGGGTAATCGAATCGCCGAAGAGCTGAAGGTCAAGTTTGGCCAGCAGGTAGGCTATCAAGTTCGCTTTACCGACCAGACAACTCCGACGACGCACATCAAGGTGATGACTGACGGCATCTTACTGGCGGAAACCGCCCGTGATCGCTTTCTTGAAGCTTACGACACCTTGATTATTGATGAAGCTCACGAGCGCAGCCTGAATATCGACTTTATTCTTGGTTACCTCAAGCGTATTTTGCCTCGTCGCCCAGATTTGAAAGTCATCGTCACTTCGGCCACCATCGATGTAGATCGCTTCTCCAGGCATTTTAATGATGCTCCAGTGATCGAGGTGTCGGGCCGAACCTTTCCGGTGGTGGTGCACTACCGTCCGACCTTGGCCGAGACTAAAACCCACGACGCCGATGAGTTGATGTTTCAGGGGGTGCTTGACACGCTGCGTGAGATCGAGCAACTCGAGCGCCAACGCCAAACGCCGGGTGATGTGTTGATCTTTTTGTCGGGCGAGCGCGAAATTCGTGAACTCGCCCATTTGATCCGTAAATCTGACTTGCGTCTCTGGGACGTGCTGGCGCTGTACTCTAGGCTCAGTGTCGCTGAACAAAATCGCGTGTTTCAGGCCCATACGGGCCGCCGCATCGTACTGGCCACCAACGTTGCGGAAACTTCACTCACCGTGCCAGGTATTCGCTATGTGATCGATACCGGCGTGGCGCGCATATCTCGCTATAGTGTCCGCTCCAAGGTGCAGCAGTTGCCCATCGAGCCGATCTCTCGCGCCAGTGCCGACCAGCGCAAAGGCCGGTGTGGGCGTATCAGTGATGGCGTTTGTTTTCGCCTGTACGCCGAGGAAGACTTCTTATCCCGGCCTGAGTTTACCGCGCCGGAAATATTGCGGACCAACCTCGCTGCGGTGATTCTTCAGATGCTGATGTTACGACTTGGGGACATCAGTCATTTCCCCTTCGTTGAAAAGCCCGATCAGCGACAGATTAACGACGGTTTTCATTTGTTGCACGAACTTCAGGCCGTCGACGAGAAGCGCAACATTAATCAGATGGGGCGCGAGATGGCCCGGTTCCCCGTGGACTTGCGCCTGGCGCGGATGCTGATGCAAGCCAGTCAAACAGGCTGTTTGGCAGAGGTGTTAACCATCGTCAGCTCGCTGGCCATGCAGGATCCTCGAGACAGGCCCCATGATCAGCAACAGGCAGCTGACGAAAAACATAAGCAGTTTCAGCATGAGCAGTCCGATTTTATGACGTTGGTGAATATTTGGGATTTCTATGAGTCCCATCGCCAGGAGCTGACTCAGAATCAACTGCGCAAATTTTGCCGGCAGAATTTTTTGTCGTACATCCGTATGCGAGAGTGGCAAGAGAATCATCGTCAACTGCACCTGTTAGCTCGTGAGTTGAAACTCGTTAAGAATCAGGCGCCAGCGGAGTATGCCGCTATTCACCAGGCTTTGTTAGCTGGTTTGCTGGGTAATATTGGCGAGAAGACCGATGACAATGATTACCTGGGCGCGCGCAATCGCCGGCATTTCATTTTTCCAGGGTCAGGTTTGTTCAGTCGAAAGCCGCGCTGGATCATGTCTGCTGAGTTGGTGGAGACAACCCGTCTGTATGGCCGAACTGTGGCGCAGATAGAGAGCAGCTGGATCGAACCTCTCGCCAGGCACCTGGTGAAGCGTAATTACCAGGAAGCGTATTTTGACGTCAAGCGATCTCAGGTTATGGCTTACGAGGAAGTGATTCTCTACGGTGTGACCATCATTAAAAAGCGCCTGGTCAATTTTGGTCAGGTTGACCCTGTACGGGCTCGGCATATTTTTATTCAGGAAGCGTTAGTGGAGCAACAGCTGCACAGTAAGGCCGGTTTTTATCGGCATAACACGCTACTAGTGGCTGAGGTAGAGAAGCTCGAGTCCATGTCTCGCAAGCGAGATATTCTGGTAGATGGTTACACGATTTTTCGGTTCTATGATGAAAAACTCCCAGAGGGTGTCAGTTCGCTGAATGAACTGGATTACTGGCGTAAAACGATTGAAGTGGAGGCACCTAGAACCCTGTATCTTGAGAAAAGCTTGTTGATGAAGCAGGAGCCTGGCTTGTCCGCGGCGCTCTATCCTAACCAGTTGGATGTGGCTGAGACCAAACTTAAACTGGATTATCATTTCGATCCCCAACACGAAGATGATGGGGTGAGTGTACAGGTGCCTGTCGCATTGTTGCGCCAAGTCTCTCGAGCTCAACTCGATTGGGTGATACCCGGCTTGTTGCGAGAGAAATGTCTGGGGCTCATCAAGAGTCTGCCGAAAGCCTTGCGCAAAAAGTTTGTTCCTGCGCCCGAGTATGTGGACAAGGTGATGCCGCTGTTGAGTTATGACGGTCGCGAATTGTCGGTGGTGTTGGCTGAGAAACTATTTCGCCTGAATGGCACTCGAGTCAATGCCGATGACTTTGATGCAAACAGCCTTGATCAGCATCTGAAAATGAACATCAAGGTGCTCAATGATAAGGGCAAGGTGATCGGCAGCGCGCGTGATTTGACGCATTTACAGCAGGAGTTCGCCGCGGAAGCTGATCAAGGGTTCAATCAGCGGTCGCGTCTGGATATTGAGATCGAGGGTGCTGTCGATTGGCAATTTGGCGATCTGCCCGAGTCGGTGCTGCTTGATCAGGCCGGCATTACGCTGAAGGGTTATCCGGCGATGATAGACCAGGTTGAAACGGTGGCTATACGCGTTATCGATAACGCTGCCGAGGCTGAACGTTTGTCCCGGCAGGGTTTGCTGCGTCTGTTGATGTTGTGTCTGCCGGATCAGCGCAAGTATGTGAGTAAAAACATGCCGGGCTTTAAGCAATTTTCGATTTACTACGCGACTCGAGGCAGCGGTGAAGAACTACTTAAGGATCTTGTTGAGGCGGTGTTTCGCTTCACCTTTATCGAAGGCAAAGCCTTGGTCAGAACGGCGCTCGAGTTTGAATCTAGGAAAAAGAGCAAGATTGAGCTGGTCAGCATCATGAATCAGACAGGGCGGCTGGTGGCAGAAATTTTGAAGGCGGCGAATGAGGTTGAAAGGCAGTTAACCGTGGGTGAAAATAATGTGAACCAGTCATCCAGGGCAGATCTGCGGGAGCAGCTGGCACAGTTGCTCGCGCCAGGTTTTATTCGGCGTGCCTCCTTGAAATGGCTGAAACAGTACCCGCGTTTTTTGCAGGCAATGCTTTATCGATTGGACAAAATGCAACATAACATTGGCAAGGATCAACAGGCCATGAGTGAGGTGCGAAGTCATTGGCAGAGGTTTATAATGGCGGGCACGGTGGACGATGAAAACCTGCAAGACTATCGTTGGATGATTGAAGAATACCGAGTATCCCTGTTTGCCCAGTCCTTGGGTACCAGCATGCCGGTCTCTGGTAAACGTCTGGAGAAGGAGTGGCAGAAGTCGGGACAGCGTAACGCAAGATGATTGATGTCGCTGGCGACATGCGTGTTGGATCAAGGCCAGATGAATCTTCCCTCGAGTTGTTTACCTTGATAAAACCTCTGAATAAATATTATGAATAAGTTGAAGAAGGAGTACTGCTTGAAACTAGTCTGGCTTGGAGTCGTGGCATTACAGTGTGTGCTGGCTCAGTCGGTCTATGCGGATGTCGAGAATCCAGACCCGTGGGAAAGTGTTAATCGAATCACTCACGGGTTCAATGATGGTATCGATCGGGCTGTATTAAAGCCGGTGGCCAAAGCTTACAAAAATGTGGTGCCCGGTGGGGTGCGCCAGACTATTGGTCGGTTTTTTAGTAATCTCGATGAGTTTGGTAATGTCGCCAACAACTTATTACAGGGGAAGGCCAAATATGCCATGGGTAGTGCTGGGCGGCTGATGATTAACACCACCGTGGGGCTTGGCGGCTTGTTGGATCCAGCGACAGATATGGGTTTGCTGGCTCATCCTGAAGATTTTAGCCAGACTTTTCGAGTCTGGGGTGTGCCGAATGGTCCTTATCTGGTGATCCCCTTTTTGGGTCCATCGACGGTCACCGATGCGGCGAGCTTGCCTCTAGACAGTGTCGTGGGGCCGTTACGTGATTACCACCCAGTACGGCACCGTAATACGCTCCGTGGCGTCGATCTTGTCGACGGCCGGGCCAGCGTTTTAGGTGCCGAGAGCGTCGTGTTCGGTGATCGGTACATCTTCTTCCGTGACGCTTATCTGCAGCGTCAAAATTATTTGGCGAAGGATGGTCAGGTGGTTGATGAATTCGATGATTTCTGACTTTGGTCAAGGCGCTGTGTTGGCGCCGCTTGAAGGATTCTTCGATTTTAAGAAGCAGCGCGAATTATCGACGCTAACTACTGGTAAACATTGATATTTAAGAGTAGAGTCGCTTGAATCATATTTGGCCTGCGTGCGAGCGTTGCTAATGAAAGTCAGAAGCGGTGAGCTGCTACTCTTAAGTCATGCAGCAGACACTCAAGACGAAATTGGAGATTTACTCGAAGGTAGTGGGTTTGACGTGGTTAACGTCACTACCGAAGAAGACTGTCTCGCGCGTCTGCAGTACAGCCGACCGGAAATATTATTGGTGTCTCTGGCGGGTCCCACCATCTACCCTGATTCAACTTTGGTGACCTTACGTCAACAGGCGCCGCGACTCCCCATTGTATTGTTAGCGGATGCCTCGACGGTTCACCTCGTGGTTTCCGGGTTGAAACTGGGTGCTGATGATTACCTCATGTTGCCTCTCGGTGATCCCGCCATTATGCATTATGTTCTGCACGATACGATTCAGCGAAAGCGCGAACTCAAGCGCCGACTCAACAACGAAAAAGCCCTGGCGAAATCCAATAAGATGCTACTGGAAAGCCTGCAACAGCTTGAGCAGGACCAGCAGGCCGGGTTTCGGGTCCAGCGGGGCTTGATGCCAGATACGCCTCTGATATTTGATAGTTTAACCTTCGAACATGTGATTCACCCGTCATTGATCTTGAGTGGCGATGCCATCGACTACTTTGAATTACCGGACCAGCGAATACTGTTTTATATCGCTGATGTCTCCGGCCATGGTGCGGCTGGCGCCATCGTGACGGTGGTGCTGAAGGGCCTGTTCCAGCAGTTGGTCAGTGAGTATGAAATGCTGTCAATTACAGCCGCGAATGACATATTGAACTGGCTAAACCAGGAATTGCTGAAGGTTCATCTGGAACAACATGTGACCCTGTTCTTGGGCTTGATCAGTGAAGACCGTAAGACCTTGGATTACAGTAATGCCGCCCATTTTCCCGGCACTATATTCTCTGGTGTTGAGGGTACTGACGGGGCTGAGTATCTCGAGTTGGGTGGTTTGCCGTTGGGCATTATAGCGACGGCGGATTACGTCGAACACACCGTGGCGCTGCCGAATAATTTTAGCTTGGTTATGTTTTCCGATGGCGTGTTTGAAATCATGCCCCAGGCGGGCTTGCAAGCGAAAGAAAAACACCTCGTATCACTGGTAAACTGCACCGGTGGAGGGTTAGACTGCCTCGCTGAAAAACTTGGCTTAAGCGATGTCACGGATATACCCGATGATATTGCGATTTTTACAGTGACTAAGACTGGATAGTGGTTATGAGCAAAATACTTTTTGCTGATCAAGATGGCGTTCAAGTTCTGCAATTTTTTGGCGATGTGAGAGTGTGCCTTGGCCCGACAATTTCAACTTACCTCGCCAGTATCGATAAACATCGTGGTGTCAGAGCCATTGTTATCGATCTTCGTGAGACTACTGGTATTGACAGCACCAGCTTGGGCTTGCTCGCTAAAATCTCTCTCCGTAGTCAAGACCAGTTTAAAACCCTTCCCACTATCGTCTCCACGAATGCAGATATCAATCGAATATTGCTCAGTATGGGCTTTGATCAAATATTTTTGATTGATCAAGAAGCGCAATACGACTGCGATCAGTTCGGCGAGCTGCCACCGAAAATTGTTTCTGAGGCGGTCCTTCGGGAGCAAGTGCTTGAGGCCCACAAGACGCTGATGGGGCTTAATGAGAATAACCTGATAGCATTCCAGGACCTTGTCGCAGCCTTAGAGCAGGAGCAAGGTCAGGCGTGTGCTGCTCAACCCCGCAAGGCCCGTGCTGCAGGCTGAATGCTAGGGTCTTATTGCGGCTAGTTCTTGGTTCCCGCGTTCAACCCTGCACTGTCAATCCTTGCATTCAATCGCTGCCGCGCATCTAAGATGGCGTCTGCCGGGCTCGCAGTTTGGCCTTGATAAAATCTGAGTGAGCAACGTGTAGCAGGCCGGAAAGCTTACGAATAAATTGTTCTTCGTATTTGTCCAAGCGGCCATCGGCGAATGCTACCCGCCAGAGTTGCTCTACCAAATGAATCTTGTCGTCGTGGCTATAGTGTTGATTCACCAGTTGCGTGAACTGAAACACATCGTTTGCTTCATCCGATGCGGCCCCTGCTAATTCGAGTAATTCGAGTAAGTCGGCTTCGTCCAGCGCGAAGGTGTCGCGCAGCAGACTCATGATCAGGTCACGCTCCTGATCGTCGGCGTCAAAGTCGGCTCGAGACAACTCGAGTAACAATGCCGCCATGGCGAACTGCAGCGAGCGGGCATTATTGTCACTGTTGTCATTTCTGTCTGAAGGCAACAGCTTTTCATCAAAAAAGCGTTTAATTTTATCGAGCATGGATGAGGGTATCCCTATTGGTATTGCTGTTGTCGAGCCTGTTGCGCAACAAAGGTTTCTGCTGCTTCGGCATGGTGGCAGAGCCCGGCTTCCGCGAGTGCCTGCTCTACGACTTCAGTGCCACTGCCCGTTTCAAACATGTGTGCACCGAGATAGCGGCGGAAACTGCGGGCGCCGCGAATCCCTGTGAACAAGCCCATTAGATGCCTGACCATATGTTTCAGGGGCTCGCCGGTCTCAATATTTCGCACCATATAGTCCGTATAGTCTGCCAGCGCTGTCAGCCTGTCCATTGAGATGTGCTGGTACAGCGCCCATTCAAGTTCTGCGAGCAGGTAAGGGTTGGAGTAGGGCGCACGCCCAAGCATCAAACCGTCAACTTTCGGTAAAACCGCCAAAGCAGTGGCGGTATCGTTGATACCGCCATTGAGAATAAACTGGCAGTCAGGAAAGTCGGCCTTGATGCGGTAGACGTAGTCGTACTTCAGTGGCGGAATTTCGCGATTGTCCTTGGGTGATAGGCCGCCGAGAATAGCCTTGCGGGCATGGATGATGAAAACTCGGCAGCCGGCTTCACGAACGGTCTCGATAAAATGATGAAAGTGCTCATAGTCGTCTTGATCATTGAGGCCGATGCGGGTTTTGACGGTCACAGGAATCTTGACCTCAGCTTGCATGGCGGCCACACATTCGGCGACCAGGGCCGGTGTAGCGATGAGGCAAGCGCCGATGCCACCAGACTGAACTCGATCGCTGGGACAACCCACATTCAGATTGACCTCTTGGTAACCGGCATCTTCCACCATGCGGGCGCAGGCTGCCAGATCTCTGGGATCGTTGCCGCCCAGTTGCAGGGCGCAGGGCTCGTCGCCACCATGGCGGAGAAAGTGCTCGGCCTTGCCGTAGAGCAAGGCGCCTGTGACCAGCATTTCTGAGTACATCAGGGTGTTGGGTGACAGCAACCGAAACAGGTACCGACAGTGACGGTCGGTGCAGCCCATCATGGGCGCCAGGCTCAGGGTGCGATCCAGGGGCGCAGGTGTACCAGGATTTGTAGTAGATTTATTCTGTGTATTGAGCCCCATGGGGTTGGGCTCGATTAGAGACCTATCAAGCATGTCAGAATCGCAATTAATGTTCGTCAGGGAATAGTGTAACATCTGTGGCC
>DGOD01000382.1 GCA_002389265.1 Gammaproteobacteria bacterium UBA4475 | reverse complement strand
ATAGCCTCGGATTGGGCGAGCGGAGGCCTTTCTAGGCGATGGGTGAAAGCCTTAGAACTCGAACTCAAGATCGAGGCGCAGGGTCTGATCCTTACCAGCGTGCCCCACTTCGGTGATCAGGCCCAGCTCCCACTTAATCTGCCGCTGCCCGGTATAACGATGCAACCCCATCATTGCCGGGCCAACGCCCACAAAGTCTTCACCCATATATAGCTCTATGGCGGGCTGTATCTCCGGAATAAAGCGGTAACGATATTGCATTCGAAATTGTGATTCCCATTCGCTTTGCAGCGTTTGTCCCCACTCGCGAATCGCGAACAGATTGGTTGTCAGGCTCGATTTGCCGAACTCCTTTTCGGCTAACACGCCAATCTTGGCTTCCCAGTTATCGATCTGATGCTGTTTTTCCAATTCAAACAACATGCCCCAGTCTGCCCAATATTGACCCTGTTCGGTGATCATCCAGCGGGCTTCAATTTCATAGGCCTGCAAGCCGAAATTTTCCTGGCTGTCGCGCTCGCCAAGCATATAAATCTCAACGGTCACCCGTTCGCCGAAGGAGTGACCATAGCCCAGGCGTTGGCCCAGTCGGTTGCCCTTGTCCATTTGGCTCGACAATAAGCGCCATTCAAACTCTTGTTCGTTGGCAATCACATAAGGATGGTAAACCTTATCGACCACCAGCCCATCTGCAGTCGCTGGCACGACAGGCAATAGCGCCAACAGCGTGAGACTGATTATTGTGAAAACAGACTTCATAATGGTTCCTCTGGCTTATGAGCCAGTAATCTGCGCAGCAGCGCGTGGGCTGCGGACAATCGTGATAACAACCTCAATCCGAGGGGAACCAAGACCGCCAGGCTGTAGAGCCACAAGAAAGCGAGGGATGGGGTTGATTCGTAGCCGACCAAGGCTTTGAGGATATGGCCATATTCCGAACTGTCATGAATCAAAAATTCGGTATTCCAGACTGCTGAATCAGTGCTAAGGACATTCACCTGGGCGAGGGGCGAGATAACGTGGCCCAGCAAGCCCGCCAGAAATAACCACCAAAACAGCACCATTAAGGGTCTTAGGCGGCTGGCGTAGCCCTCTTGCAGCAAGAAAAAATGAATCGCACTGAAACTCAAACAAATACTGCCTCCAACAAAAATACCCGTCAGTACCGTATACAGTGCATCAGTCTGTTGTAGGTAAACGTCAAAAAAGATCAAAAAGGCGCTGCCTTTAACCACAGTGAATAAGATAATGCCGACAAATAAAAATCGTTTTGCCAGTTGCTCACGCTGCAGGGTAGCCAGCAACGTGCCGATAACAAGACTGCAGTAACTAAGCATAATCATGCTCGCGCGCAGTATCTCTAGCCCCGCACCGTCTAACATTTCGCTGACATTCGCCGAGACTCCAAACAAAACAAGAATCAGCGCCAGACTCACCAAAGCCCCCAGGCCCAATGTGTAACGGTTTAGCAAAGGTGGGCAGACAAAAGCGCGAATATAAGTCAGCAGAATAAATATGGGCAGCAGATCGCGAAGAAAAAGAATGACAGTGTTAATCAACATCAGAGTTGGCCTCCACGATAATCACGCCACGGGCGGAGACCGGATGAAATTCTCCGAAAAAGCTATATTCCCCGGGCGCTAAAGGACCGATGAAAATTGTTGCGCGCCGATTTGCGAAGATGGCTTTCTCTCGGTTAAGGGCAAAGCTGTCAAATTCCTCGGCCACATCATCCTGGTTGTGAATGATCAGGCGTACCTTTTGATAGGCGGGTATGACAATTCTGTCTGGAGTAAACACATGATCTTTGATCGCTAGCTGAAAGGCTTTAGTTTCGGCCTGGCAGGTCAAGGCGGCCGCGATTAGCCCGAGCATAATGAGCCAACGCGTGAATTTAAGCGTCACTGGTCGGCTCCTGCGCCAGTTCATGGGCCGGTTTATGTGTGGGTAATATCACCACGACCCGCAGACCACCCAAGGGTGATTTTTCACAGTGAATGCTGCCTTGATGCAAGTCGATGATGTGTTGGGCAATGGACATCCCTAAGCCGCTACCACGCACGCCGTCGCTCTGTTCGCCGGCTCGATAAAAACGCTGAAAAATGCGCTCATAATCTTGCTCGGTGAGTCCTGTGCCAGAATCATCGATTAATACCCTTGCGGTGTCGGCCTGCAGGCTGGCGCTTAGCCGAATCTCGGCGCCGGCGCCACCGTACTTGATGGCGTTATGCAGCAGGTTTTCAAACAGCGTGGTCAGCGAAAATGCATCACCGGATAACCAAATCGGCCCTGTTTCCAGCGAGACACTTTGTGCCTGTGTGGAAATTTCAGTGTAATTATTCACGATCACTTCTTGCAGTATGGTCTCAAGGTTGACGTCGACTCGCGCAGCGGTAAAGTTTTCCGGTAAGAAACGATACAGTGCGATGATCTGTTCGATAACATGAGCCATACGATTAACGTTGTTTTTCAGCTCTGTAAACGCGTCTGGCGTCAGGCTGTTTTCCTTATAGGCCTTTGTCAGGTTGTGAACATTGATGGTCAGTACACTGATGGGTGTTCGCAACTCATGGGCGGCGTTAGCTGACAGCTGTTGTTCACGCTCGAAGGCGGCACTGAGCCGATCGAACAGCCGATTGAGAGTGGTTTCAATGGGCTTGAGTTCTTCGGCGTTGCCATCCACATGAATTGGCGCAAGATCGTTCACACCTTTTTCGCGCAGCTCATCAGAGAGAACTCTGAGCGGCCGCAGACTTTGCTGAATCACATACAGCACCAGCAGGCCGATAATCGGAATGGTCATTACCAAGGGAAAGATGGCCTCGTAAAGCACATATTCAGCCGACTCAACCCGTTGCTGTGCAGGCTGCGCGACGATCACTGTGCGTTGCCCTTGGGTCAGCGTAAACGCGCGCCAGCGTTCGCCCATAAACGTATCATCGCTGAATCCCGGCGGTGATGCGCCCAAAGACAATTGAGCTGCGGGAGCGTTAGCGCTGCGAGCAATAACCTGACCGGCCTCAACAACTTGAAATACATAGTGGCCGCTGACCAACATGGGTGCACCGCGAGAGATGTCGGCGTTTGATCCGAGGACCTCGGCGATGGCCTGTAGCTGGGTATCGAATACCTTGTCTAGCTGCGTCATGCTGGCGCGATAACCATGCAGCGCGGCAAAAAAAGAGGCGAGTGTAATGATAGAAATAATCAAAACGATT
The DNA here is from genome assembly GCA_002389265.1 of Gammaproteobacteria bacterium UBA4475. GTDB lineage: Bacteria > Pseudomonadota > Gammaproteobacteria > Pseudomonadales > Azotimanducaceae > UBA4582. The sequence goes on along the minus strand of DGOD01000382.1, from coordinate 11,960 downwards.
AAATAGCGCTGAATGCTCATCAAGGATTCACGATATAGCCAACACCCCTGACCGTCTTAATAAAATCAGGTGGAAGTTTTTTTCGCAGGTGATGAACGTGAACCTCTATGGTGTTGCTGGCGACTTCTTCGCCCCACTCATACAAGGTATTTTCCAGCTGTGGTTTAGATTGAATGCGCCCAGTATTTTCCATCAGCGCTTTGATAATCATATATTCGCGCCGAGAAAAATTTAGTGGTTGGCCGGCCACACGAATGACATGGGCTCGCGTGTCGATGGCCACGTCTCCGACTGTCAAGAATGCGCTAACGCTGGTGCCAAGGCGACGCTCCATGACTCGCAGGCGAGCCAGCAACTCTGCCATTGCAAAGGGTTTGCCAAGATAATCATCGGCCCCAAGATCCAGGCCTTCGACGCGGTGTTCCAGGCCATCACGAGCGGTTAACACTAGCACCGGGAGTGACTTGTCGATCTGCTTGATTTGCTGCAGCACTTCTAAACCATCCATGTCGGGTAGGCCCAAATCAAGAATGACCAGTTCGCTGGTTTGGGTCCGAACCATTTCCACGGCGGCCCGGCCGGTATTGACCCAGTCAACGCTGTAGCTGTCAGACCGCAGGGATGTCTGCAGTCCCAGCGCCAGTGGTGCATCATCTTCCACCAGCAGAATGCGCATCAGGTCTGCGCTGATGCGGGCACGCTGCCCAGCAAGCTGCTGAGTGAAAATCGCCTCGTCGGCGCGAACGCCGTCGAGCCTACCGGTAAGTCGTTGGACACTCTAGATGACATAAAACCTGCTCTAGCCTTTGCTCTTGGCCTGTTTGACGTCCACCTGCTGCAGTAGTTCGGCGATTTCTCTTTGGCGTGAGGCGTCGGCGAGTTCGCGACCCAACCGCGCTGGTGCTTGCTGAGCCAGCTGTAGGTACTGTCGCGCCAGATCATAGTCGCCTTCATCAAACAGGAATTCTCCGTAAAAATAGTTGGCATCAATGCCATTCGGGCTTATCTCCAGGGCTTTTTCAAGCATCGCCTGAGCCTTGCCTTTGTTGCCAAAGCCGATTGGCCAGCCGGGAACCTTGTGATACAACGTCCCGAGGCTAGTGAAGGCCGAGCCCGCCAGCGCTGCAGGGTCCAGCTTAATCGCAGTCTCCAGGGATTGTTTCGCCGCCTTGGCTAACGATAGCGCACCTAGCCCGCCTTTAATACCGGCGAAAGTCGACTGTACAATACCCTGCCAGACCCAGGCTTCGGCGCGTTGTGGATAGTCTCGGGTGAATTGCGTAGTTTGCGCCAGCAGAGCCTCAAAGGCGGTAGCCTGTGCGCCGCCCTGCAATTGGTAATTGTTGACCGACCAGGTTTGTTGAATCACCAGCAGCTGCTGGTTAAAGGTATCGAGGCGCGCGACAGTCGAATCTGCCGCCGGGGCTGGCTTGAGTTCGGTACTACTGGCGCCGGTGCTTACCTGCGCAAACGTCAGTAAGCTTAAAGCGATGATCACGTGTTTCATGTTGTTACTCCTGAGCGGCCGCAGCCGTATGTTTCTTAATCTCTGCCAACTGGCCCTTGAGCACGCGATCCACGAGCTCGGGCAGCAAGCCATTGAGTCGAACTAACAGTTTTTCTGGCCAGCCCACGGTCCGTCGCTGGGCACGACCGTTGAGCCAAGTCATAAACGCCGCGGCAACCTGGGTGGGGCTGTCAACGGCATTGCCTAAGGCGGTGTTCATCGCATTAGCCGCGGCCGAGTTGCTCTCGGTGGCCGTGGTTCTGGGCGCAAAATAAGCAATGCGGGTATCGGTGTCGGCATATTCACGCATCAAGGCTTCAGTAAAGCCTCGCAGACCAAATTTGGTGGCAGCATACACGCCAAAGCCTGGCAAGCCGATGGCGCCCAATACCGAGCCGACATTCACTACCGTCGTGGTGCGGCCGGCCATCTGCTGCAGGTAGGCACGGGTCAACAGAATCGGGGCGGTCAGGTTCAGTGCAAGCATCGCCTCGATGTCGCCAGGCGGCAATGCAGTGAAGTCGCTAAACGCTGACGCACCAGCATTGTTAATCAAGCAGTCGATGTGACCTGAGGCGAAAGCCTGGGTCAGCAACCGTTGCCGCTCTTCGGCCAGCGTCAGGTCAGCCACTACCAGTTCGTGCTGGCCGGGTAAGCGTTGTTGCAGCGCCTCGAGCTTGGTCAATTCTCGGCCTTGCAGAATCAGTGTGATACCCTGCTCCGCAAGCACCTGCGCAAGTGCCGCGCCGATACCTCCGGACGCGCCCGTCAGCAAACAGCGCTGAATGCGAGGCCGTACGCCAGGTTGCACGTCAGGCTGCCTGCTCAAGGCTGCTGGTCTCATCCAGTGACCGATAGATATCACCATAGAGTCGGTAGAAGCGACTGGCGCTGGAGACAATCAGATCTTGTTCCGCAGGGTCTGTGATTCTATCCATCAGGCCTTCGAAAAATTTGACGTGTTCCTGGTCTAGGGCGCCGTGGCTGCGTAAGTAGCTAAAGGCGCTATCTGGCAAATTCAGGGCCTTCTGGATGGCATCTGCGGCGGCATCGGCCATGGCGATGCTGGTACCTTCGAGCACGTGTACCATGCCGAAGAAACCCAGCGGGTTGATCCGGTTAATCAAGTCGTAAGCGTAGGCAACCATCAGTTCGGTAGCAAAATAGGGGCGACTCTGGCGAGCCAGGTCTTTATCGCCACCGCTGCACTGAACATCATTCAACACCCATTCCTGGTGGCCCATTTCATCGTCGATATATTCGGCGACTGCCTCTCGCAACCATTCCTTGCTTTCCGGCAGGCGCGCCCCGACATTCATCAACAGCGGTACCGTGTGCTTGACGTGGTGATAAGCCTGGGTCAGAAAGGCGACATAATTGTCGACGCTGATGTCGCCGGTGAAACAACGGGCGACGATCGGTGCCGATAAAAGATAATCGCGGTCAGCTGCGGTTTCTGTGAGTAAGCGTTGGTATAGGCTCATCGTATTTGCTCCTGTGGATGGTCAGCATTGCTGGCATAAACCTGGTCTATGTCTTGCTGGAAGTGGGTGAGAATAGGTTCGCGCTGGGGACGCCCATTGGCGGTCATCAAACCCGCGTCAAAGCTCAATGGCTCGGCAAGTTTGATGTAGTGGTGGACTTGGGCGTAGTCGGGCAGGTTAGTGTTAGCCGCCCCTAAGGCCTGCGCTATCTGTTCCGCCGTGGTGTCCGCGGCAAAAGGCGCCAGCAAGCCAATGCAATAGGGCCGGCTGTCACCAACCACGACCGCCTGTTGAAACAAGCCGGTGGCCATCAGTTCTGCCTCGACCCACTCGGGCGACAAGTTGCGGCCAAAGGAATTGATCAAGACGTTCTTCAAGCGACCGTTGATAAACAATTCGTCGCCACGCATCTCGGCAATATCGCCGGTGTAGACGCACGGCGCAGCCCAGCTTTCAGGCTGATTGATATAGCCCAGGAAGGTATTGCCCGATACCACCAGCTCCGAGTCAATGATCGTTACGGTCAAGTGGGGCAGAATTCGACCAACACTGTCGGCGTGACTGTTGTCCGCGGTGGCCAGGCTCACGACCGATGCGCATTCCGAGATGCCGTAACCCTGATGCACAGGTAAACCCAAGGCGCGAGCCCGAGCCAGCAGCGCGGGGGCGACCTTGCTGCCGCCAACGGCGATGAAACGCAAGGAAGCAGGCGCCTGCCAGCCCATGCCTGAGGCAATCACCAGCAGTTGTAGCAACTCTGGCACGAGAATCAGGGTTTCCGGTTCAGCCTTGGTGATGGCGCCGAGCAAGGCCATAGGATCGGTCAAACGGCTGCCACTAAAGCCGCGACCCTGATCAGACACCAGGTGAATACAGCCGCCCAGCATCAAGGGGCAATAGATACCGGCGATGTTTTCCAGCAGCGTTGCCAAGGGTAACAGACAAAGATGTCGCGGCGCAGGCAGGGCGATCACATCAATCAACGAGTGCACCACCGCCAGCTGGTTATCAACACTCAGACAAACGCCCTTCGGCGCGCCCGTAGAGCCTGATGTAAAGGTCACTTTACTGGTTTTCGGGGGTAACAGAACCTCGGCTGTGACCGCCAGTTGATAGGCGTTGATGCTAGGCAGTGCATCGCCAACTGATTTTCCATGGGGCGGCACCGTATTGCCCAGCACCATATCGGGCTGCAATTCTGCCAACAAATGATCGATCTGGCTTTGGGTGAAAAATGTCGGTATCGGTGTAAAGATAACCGCTGCTGCTTGGCAGGCGAGATCTACGACCACCCACGCGGGTGAGTTCTCCCAGTGCAATGCCAGAGACCTGACATTGTGTGCCTGCAGCCAGCTTGCGAGGTACTCAACTTGCTGTACCAACTGGGCATAGGTCATCTCACCAGCATCACCGCACAGCGCTACGCGTTCAGCAAGGCCTGCGGCAACGTGGTGTTTGAGTCGTGTAAGGATCATCGCAGTGTCTCCATCGTCTGGCAAACACCGGCGATCTGGGCGGAGAATTGCTCGAACATCAGACCGTAGGCAGGGATTCGGTCAATCATGGTCATGACCCCTGCCAGGGATACCATTAAGACTTGGGGGTTGGTCATGTAGTAGCTGCCCCATTGATCGGTACTGGCGGCTAATCGCGCAGGATCTGCGGCCCCTAACACAGTCAGTTCCACTCCGGCGGTGCTGAGGATACGCGCCACCCGTTCGGTGGCCGCGAACACGACCTGGCGATAGCCGAGATAAAACAAGGAAGCGGCGGTCACCATAAACAAGGGCGCCGTAAACTTCTGGGCGTTGCTGTAGAGCGAACCAATCTCAATAATCTGGGCCCGCATCGCACGTTCGGCAACCAGTGCTGGCTGAGACTCAATGCTGCCGGTCAAATATTGTTCGACGAATAAGGCCTCGCGCGCGCTGCGCATGCCGAGTGCGGCCTTCAGTCGACCATTTTTGATGGCCAGTAACCAAGGCATAGAGATGCTGATCTGTGCGCCATAGGCTTTTTGATAGCCCTGTTGGATAAAGGCTTCAATCTCAGCCCGTGCCGGGTCTGCCAAAGCGTGAGCGCTTAACGTCAGCCCATCGGTTGCGGGCGCCGTCAGTGGCACCGTTGGCGCTGCCTGTAAATTAGCCGTCTGTAAGTCAGCTATCGGTAAACTGGTTGAGATGGATTGCAGCATCAAAGAATCCGTCAATGAGTTGAGGCTGCTAATATAGGGGTCCAAACTTAACGAAAACTTAAGAAAACCAGCGGATTCAAAATTTTTCGGCACTGCCGCGATCAATGCCTGGGGTGCGCCCCGTAGTCAGGGTGTTGGATCGGCTGGGTTTTTTACGCGAGGCTGCGATCACTGTGGCCCATCGGCCTTTGACCGCCACTGGTCTCAAAGTAGTTTGCTGAGAGTTTAATCGATTTATGCTGCTTGTAGCCCGACTTTTTAGCCCTGGTTTTCAATCTGCTTTTGTTAACCCGGCAATGATCGCAATGCAGTGTGGAATATTTTTGAATGCGCTTATTGGTCGCAATTGCATTACTAGTCTGGCTGCTACTGATGCTGCGCTCAGTGGTTGCTGAGTATCAGTATTATCAGTCTGTAAGAACCCTTGAACCGGCGATTTGGGAAAAGCTCGGATCGCCGGCCTGGTTGAAAATTCCGATGGTCTTCGTCTCGCCCAAACACAGTGATATGTTGCGCGGCATGACCAACCCAACGGTGCGTCAACTGGCAGTTCGGCACCGCGCCGCAGGCTATCAATTTTTAGCCTATGTGGTGCAGGTGTTAGGGTTGGGTATTGCGTATTTCAAGTTTGGTTAGAGGCGCCATAACAAGCAAAAAGCCAGTTGAAATTTAACTGTAATGCTTGTCGTGCTGCCGAATTAACGCCGAATGCGGCTGCCGGGATTATATTCTCGGCAAACCTGTCGCTGAGTTTTCTGAGTGCCATCGCTATTGTAGAAGTCCCGTAAGGTACCAAAAGTCACCGCCAAGCGGTCACAATCAACGATATAGCCACCAGAGAAGTCACTTAAGGCATAGCGGGGGCGCTTTAGTGCGTTTGAATCGGAGTCTGTTGTGGTGCACGCGACTAGCGCTGCTAGGGCGGTGAATACCACCCATTTTTGTAGAAATGTTGTCATGATATTTACCTGCAGCATGTGACTTAACGTACGGCCACGCCCGCGCTGAGGGTGCCCGTGAAACGGGGCATTTGCTTTCAGCCGATTCTGGCAAGACCAAGGCCTAAATAGCTAGGCCCGAAAATACCATAGACCAAAGTTATTATTAGGCCAAAGGTACCACTAGACCAGGGCGACCACTAGGTCAAAATTGAATGCGAACGTCCTGAGACGTGCTGAAGTATCCGGGCGCAATGGTTGTTGCACCAGCAGAAAAAGCCTTGGTGGCCTGTTTATCCTTGCCCACCAAGGCTATGATCTCGTGAACCCTGGTCGGCGCTTGCTTGGCGTCGAGCCATTATCTGCAACCCACATCAGAGGATAATCCTGTGTATAAGTCGATTGTGTGTTTACTGTCATGGCTGCTCGCGTCATCTGCCCTTGCGCATAATGCGCCGCCGGTACTGGAACCTGAGAAGCTGGACGCGCTGGCAGAAGCCTTTGGCTGGGACTTTGCCGGCACCCAGATCACCACCGAAAAAATCGATGCTAATCTGTATGTGTTGTTTGGTGCTGGCGGCAATATCGGTGTCAGCCTGGGTAAAGATGGCGTGTTTATCGTCGATGATCAGTTTCCCGAGTTAGTCCCCAAAATTCGCGCGGCGATCGGTGAGCTAGGAGGTCAAAAAGTCGATTTCGCCGTCAACACCCACTGGCATTTCGATCATGCCGAAGGCAATCGGGTGCTAGGTGCCGATGGCACCTGGCTGATCGCCCAGCAAAATTCTCGAGAGATGATGCAGCAAGACCATATTGTCAATCTGGTGAACATTGCCTACGACCAGAAAGCCTACCCCGAGAGCGCCTGGCCAGATATTACCTATGACGACACCATGCAGTTCCACTTAAATGGTCAGCGTATCGACCTGATGCACTTTGGTCCCGCGCACACCACCGGCGACACCGCCGTGATCTTTCGCGGCAGCAATGCGGTGCACCTGGGCGATGTCTTCAACAATGCGGGGTATCCCTTTATTGATGCGGGCAACGGCGGCACCCTCGACGGGATCATTCATTTTTGCGCAGAAACCCTCAAGCAAATCGACAAAAACACCGTGGTGATTCCGGGTCATGGTCCGGTGACAGACTACCAGGGCCTGGCAGATTACATTGCCATGCTAAGCACCTTGCGTGACCGCATGTGGGTCCTCATCCAGGCGGGCGCTAGCCTCGAAGACGTGATTGCCGCCAAGGTGACGGCAGACTACGACGGCAAAATGGGTGACAATGAGCGTTTTATCAATCGTGCTTACCTTAGTCTGACCCACAAAGTGGTGGATTAGCCCCGCGGCAATGGATGAGCGTTGCTAACATTCAATGAAGACACTGATACGAAGCGCGCTAAGCGCGCAAGGGATATAAGTATGACCGAGTTATCACCCCCTGAAGTTCGCGCTGCGGCGCCTAACGAGCGCGAGTGGGTGCTATCGACCATTGAGGTTGCGTTTATCAACGACCCCGTGTTGCGCTTCTGTTGGCCCCGTGCCAAGGAGTACCTGACAGGCATTCGGCAAGTGGCGAATGCCATGGGTGGTAAGGCCTTTGACCATGGAAGTGCTTACCTGGCGCCGGGTTTTTCGGGCGTTGCCTTGTGGGTGCCGCCGGGCGTGCACCCCGACCTGGAACCGATCGGCGCCTTGATGGTGGAGACCGTTGACGCGGCCTTGCATGCAGACCTGTTCGGCATGTTGGGCGAGATGGAGCAGTTTCACCCCGAGGAAGACCATTGNNCGGCGTCGATCCGTTCTTTCAGGCCCAGGGAGTGGGCGCAGCCTTGATGAAACATGCGCTGGCACGCTGCGACGCTGATGGCACGCCCTGTTATCTCGAAAGCTCGAACCCGCGTAATATCAGCCTCTATGAGCGCTTCGGGTTTGAGCGTGTGGGTGAGATTCAAGTGGGTAATTCACCCATAATGACCCCGATGGTTCGGCCCGCGCAGCGCTAAGACGATGCCAGCCCTGCCGCTGAAAAGGCCGGCCGCGGGTATGGCGCCCCTAGCTCCATCAGCTCAATATCATCAGCGACACTTGACTGGGCAACATGCTCATGCCGAAGGCGCCCGGGCTGAGTCCGTTTTGGCCGGAGGGTTTCAGCATGGTTGTTGCAGGCATGCCGCCAATCAAAGTGGTAAAACTGCCCACTAAATTTTTACTCGGTCCCATGGCCATGCCTGATAGGGGGTTACCCATGACCCCGCCGTTATCGCCATTTGACATGGGGGTGATCGTGGCTAAGTTATGAGTGGGCATGCACACAGTCATCACAGTGAACTGGGTAGGAATCGCCGTCATCGGCAGGGCAAGGTTCGGGTACGGAATAGGCACCGGCACTGGCCCAGCGGGGGTCGGCACCGGCGTTAAACAGACATCGGGTATGGCGAAATCTAAACCGCCCATTTGCGTTTTTGCAAACATGGTCGCATCCTCGGTTGAGCGGGCTTAGCCCATATGAATGCGTTCAGCATCTACGCGAACGTCACTTTTTGCTGTAATAATTTGATGCTGCGCGCGGGAATTTAGCGTGTGTTTGATGTTTTGTACCCAGTTGCCAATGTTTAAGGTTTCAATCGTTTCAACCCACCGCATCACCTGGTCAGACTTTTGAAAAACCCGGTCAAAGGTACCGTGCAGCTCTTGCCCCTGGGCTTGCACGCGGTCGCTGTGCACCGCCATATTCTCACAATGGGCTGTGAAGTTGTCGGCATACACCGTGTGTGCCGCTGACAAAGCGCCAATTTCCGGCGCGGTTTGTGATATTTTCACCGCTGAACTCAAGCGCAGCGTTTGTGCGGCATTGATGGCCAGTTCGCCGGGCATCTCCAGTACCACGTCGCCTTGAAAGGAAAGTTTGCTGTGGCTATTGGCCTTCACTAATACTGCCAAAATGTAGATTTCATCATCCACAAAGCTGAGCAGTACCTTGTCGTCGATGTCGGGCTTTAGCAAACAACTGGCGGCCTGGCTCGCCGTCACCACACCTTGATGGGTTTGAATGACAAAAACGGGGTCTCCTAGGCTTTTTACAACCCCTGTTAACAGTTGAGCTTCAGTGGTTGAGTGCATTGCGATGACATTGGTTTGCATCAAATTCTCCTTGGAATCTATTGACTGAAGTTTTCGGCTTTTTCGCGGGTTTTATCGGTACCGTAGGCCAGTGTTCGATCGCTACCAAGCCAATTCGTGCCCTTGTCTTTAATGCAATGCAGGTTGGCGCGCAGCAGGGTTGCATGACTCACCAGGGCGTCGGTCATATCGGCATTGGAGAAGTCTGCGAAGGTTAAGTCGCAGCCATCAAAACTGCTCTCTGAAACATTAGCATCGGTAAACTGTGCCTGCACGAGTGATGCCTTGGCAAAATTACTTTGCCGAACGCTGGCCTCGTTGAAGAGTGCTTGGTCAAGCTGGCAACCCCTGAAATCACTGTTGTTGATGGTCGCCTTGATAAACATGGCATTATTGGCGATCGCGCCTTTGAAATTCGTGCGCTCAAGCTGTGCCTCCATAAAGCCGCATTGGGATAGTGTGCAATCAGCAAAATTGGCACTTTTCAGGCTGCTTTCACGAAATTGGCAAATTTTGATATTAACCCGTCGAAAATCAAAACGGTCGAAATTGGCCTTTTGAAAGAACACCAATTCAAGGTTGGCACCATTAAAGTTGGCGCCAAGGAATTCCGGTTCTATGTAATTGGTACGATAGTGTGTGGTGTTTTGCCAGTCAGAGTTATTGAGTTTGGGGTTGATAAAGTTGGTGTTCAAAAAATGACTGCCAACAAAACTGGCGCGATTTAACTGGCATTTAACGAAATTAGTCTTTTCGAACTGGCAGTCCACAAATCGAGCCTGGTTAAGAATCGAGTCTATCAGGTTCAGACTGGTTAACGTCAGTTGTTGGCAGTGCGCGCCGACCAGGCTGCACTCAACCAAATTCGCGCCAGTCAGTTCGCTGGCGTGAAAACGGCAGTCGTCAAGGTTACATTTGACAAAACTTGCTTGGCCTAAATTCGACTCAGAGAAATCACAGCCACTAAAATCAACTTCGCTAAACACACCACCCGACAAGTCGATGGCCCTATAGTCCTGGCCGCTAAGGTCGAGTTGGGCGATGGTCGGTGGTTCATCGCTTAATCCCTTAATGCGATCCTGTAGCGCTTGTCGAGTGAGCTTGGTGTTGGGGTCTGTTGTGCTCATGGATAATGGTCGTCTGGTGGTCCCTTAGTAAGAGGTTGTTTTTTGGCAGGCAGATCATGGTGGGCTAGCCCTTGGCTACAATGGCTTATTACTTACGATAACAAAGCCTGCGTAGAGTGTCATGAAAAATAACGTTGAGAACTATCAGGGATTTTTTTTCAAGGGTTGTCTTTCCTGCGCCCAGCGTCGCGATTTGCTTCGAATGCCGCTTCAGTTTTTGAACATGCTGCGAGCGCCGTTTTTTGGGACAAAAATTCAGTGCCTGCTATTTATCTACCGCGCGTATCCGCCAGCGCTACCATTGTCAGACGAGCCTGCCTTGTGCTCGGAAATGCTCGCTCGCGCTAAAGTGACATTCGTACCATTAACGAATGCACGCCTTGTCCCTAAATAGCGTCGATAGTCGCTAGTAAACGGCGACATGAAAGTTTGGGTAACAAAATTCAATAATGCTTTTGCGTTCGTAGGCTTGCCCAAATTTTTGGGGAATGGGCCTAGAAGGGCAGCGGTAAATACCGCTAAGTTATTAATGCTTCAGTGTCCTCTAGCCCTACCCAAATTTGTCGCGCGTTTAATTGATTAGTGTAAAGCCCTCACTTATTTTCAACATTGCCGTCGCTATTTTAAAATCACTTTGCAGTAATTTGCCTGTTGTGGTCTCCAGTTTTAAAACTTCGTCTTGTAATGCGATGCCAAGGTTGTTGCTAAATTTGATTTTGGCTTGGGATTCTATTTCCATACTTGGACCTTTAAAAAGCGTCTTGAGAAATCCTAAATCCATCTCGATTTTTTTCGGTTCAAAGTTCTGGAAAACACATTCTTGTGTGAATCCCATTAGAAACTTGAAGTCGATTGTGTTGAGGGTGAAATCTACTTTCGTCGAGTTGTCCATCACACCCATTTTTGTAGAAAATTTTGTTGAACCCACATCCACATCCATGGCCATTTCTAATGTCGGCAATCCATCGCCCTTGAAGCTGAACTTGGTTCCTAGCTGGGGTTGACGAACAATTTCATAAGAAATCTTGGTGCCGTAAGCGGAATGGCTGACTTCCTCAACCTGCCCGCTTTCATCAAACAGCTCTTTTTTGTAGGTACTCCAGCGACCAGGTGCTTCTGGGGTGACGTCATCTGCCTCGCTCCAAGATTCTGATAGTCCTCCTCCGGATACAGACTCGTAGAACTTCCCTCCCTCACCATTAAGTTTAATGACTCTATGTACGCCGCCTTTTGCTACTTCAAAAGAACCGCACAATTCATTGATATCGATAGTTGGCGTCTTATAATTGTAATTGTAGGACTTGCCGTTAAAGTTCTTCGTTACCCAGGTTTTGCCCTTCCAGTTTCCTGTATCAAACTCAGCGGCGTCTGTGGCGTTCGTTTCATCTTTAGCTGTTCTTTGCTTTGGATTCAGTGCAGTTAGAGCGGGGTTGTTCCAATCCGGTCCGCCGTCATTCAGCAAATCGAGTTCGCCGGGCTTACTGTTAATCTCTGTGCCATGCTGATCCATATGATTCTCGACGTAGCTATTTCCCAGGTTGTAGTTCCAATACCCGCCAAAATCATAAATATTACCCTCCTGAAG
>DGOD01000227.1 GCA_002389265.1 Gammaproteobacteria bacterium UBA4475 | reverse complement strand
ATGATGCCTAAGCGACTTGCACGTGATGGGGTTTGAAGTCTTCACTAAAAGTAAATTCAAGCTTTATTCGCGGATCCAGCTTCAGAGCGACCTCTATCAGCTGACGCTGTGCACGCACGTCGTCACGAGTAAACACTACCAGGCTTTTTTGTCGGTCCTTGGCGAATAGCTTGACGATCTGGTAGAACAGCAGCGCCGAGTTTAAATCAAAAAAAACACTACCCTGCAGGTGAACCTGCAGTGAAGAAACGCGATTTTCATCTAAATAGCGCAACAAGTTTTTCCCTTGATCAATCTCGCTGCGCCATAATAATCGGCATGAACTGTTGAAGATCAAGCGTCCGATCAACTTGTCGTAATGAAACGCCGCTGCTTCGATTGATTGATTCATAGGTCCACAAGCCGCTCAATGAGAATGAAGCTAACATCATCTTCAAAATTTTCGAACCAATCTTCGGCCCGCAATCGTGCGGTCAGGTCATCCACCCCAGCTTCGCGTAGGCCAGTAAGTTCTAGAAAACGCTGTGGTGTCAGATCAAGGTCTTGCACATTGTGCAGTTTCAAAACTGCTTGTCTAAAACCCGCTGAAAACAACAAGTAACTCATGTTGCCAAACGACCGCTTCTCCGTACCAATTTCTATTTTCGAATCTAATCCCAGTGGGGTCGACATGAAGCCTGAAGCCAACTCTTCCACCTGATGGTTGTTGAATGCAATAGGCGGTTCTCCGTAACCACTAACGCTCATTCGGTCCTCGCTAAGCGTGATGTATAGCACCTTCGCGAACAGCGGGTTAGTCAACACTTTCTGCTGGCTGTATAGATAGTCGTTGGCATTCTTAAGCTGACTGCTGATTGGCTCACCGGCCAACGACTTGAAAAGTGCCTGTAACTGCAATACGGTTGTCGCCGTTTCAAGACCATAACCCGAAACCTGCCCATAGCAAAGTTCGATCAAATCGTCGCGATTCTGTCCTAGATGCCAAAAATCACCGCCTACCGAACGCGTCGGCAGGTAGCGAAAATTGATCGCATATTTTCCCCGATCAATCTTCCCTTCGACATGTTCCAGTTGCTTTTCGCGCAACCTGATCAGGCTGTCTACCTCGGCACCCAAGTGGGCGTTCTCTCGCTGTAGCAGCTCATTTAGTTGCACCACCTCCTCATTAGCTGCGGAAAGTTTGACCGTACGCTCCTCGACTATTCGCTCAAGGTTAAGGGTAAAATCTCCAAGTGTTTCACTGACCTTGTTGATAGTCGTGGCCAGGACTCCAAATTCGTCAGTCGATGTAACATTCACCCGATGCGAAAAATTATGTCTTAGCAATTGTACAGCACCTTCTCTTAAACGGGTCAACGGTACTACCACCCAGTAACCTACGACTAAGGTAAAGATAAACGCGATCGCCGCGGCAATCCCAAACAGATTCCAACTGTCGGCCTCTAGCTCATTTACACGTTGCTCAAACTCCAATATAGGATAATCCGCACCCAGCACCGCTATCACTTTGCCATCCTCGTTTTTAATCGGTATTGCCGCGGTCATAATCTTAATACACGGATCGAATTCATCTACATACCAGTTAGAGATACTCAACTCGCCATCCCTGAAGGCACTGCTGAACCTCGCTTTCGGCCGATAGGTATCACCAATGGGATACTTTGCGTCACCACCCATCTCCGACTCATAATTAGAATTAGCCAGCAACATGACCGCCTCGGAGGGATCAACGCCTGGAATCGGTACAGACAGATAGACCCGGCGTGCTACGAACCCGCTACCCACCGGCACTTTGGGGTTATTATGGCCAGCTGAGCACTGCCTGCCCGCGTCGCTCTGATCTAGCAATCTAAGCGGCGCTACAACTTTCCCACCACCCGCTTTTACCCGTCGTAGCAATTGCACCAACGTCTGAAACTCTAGGCTATCTTGGAGTTGATTGGAGGTAGCAGCACTTAACGCGGGCTTAACATCGTGAGATTTTAAAGTCTTGACCCAGTCATTAAGCTCAATATTGCTCTCTCCAGCTAGACTCTGGTTCAATCGTTGCTTAAGAGACTCGATTACATCTCGAGCCTCTTCATTGAAAACGAACGCGCCTGTATTTGTCACCGCGCTGATACTGGCCTTAAAGTCGTCATACGTGACATTTTTCGAGTAGCTGTAAGAATTGAACAAGATAGCGCCCGTCAGCGTGGTAATCACTGTAACCAACAATAATCCGAGTTTTACTGCGAATGAAAATTTCATTTTCGAGCCCTGCTTCAATCTGTACTATTTCATGACCCAAATATTCAGCTGACTTGGCGTCCGCTTGGGGCTAACGTCACCACGAGCAACGTCGTTAAACATCGGCGTAGCAATCAGCATGCTGTTGTTGGCTCATTACAGAACCCTCACCCTCGCATCTATTGATTCACTTGCTTGATCATGCAATAACCATGCACTACGACCTAACTGATTTTGATTATGCTTGCCAAATACCAACTTGAAGCCTTCCGATTGCAATATATTGAATTGCAATTCAACGACCAGCGGTTGGTCAAGGAAATATTGGATCATTGTTTTTAGCGAGCGCCAATAGCGCTCATCCAAGGCCCATTGACGGTATTGCTCGGCGCTGATGCCGCTGATTTTGACCACAATTCTGCCTTGGTATTCCGATATTTTGCTGCCGACAATGCCGTTATTACCAAGCTCATTACCTTGCCTACCAATAAAGCAGCGTTGACTTTCAGGCAACGTGAAAGCCCGTTCGCAGCATTCTTCAACACTGACCGTGGACCGCTTAAACAAATTCGCCAGCAGTTGGATAAGACCAGCACTCGTTCTGCGCTGAAGTCGAAACACATTAATATTGCGCAAAATAAAAGCCGGATCGACAAAATCCTCAATCCAACTTGCACCCCTGAGACCAATCATAGACAGCATCATTTGCTGCATATTAGTCACGCTATCTGCCGAGGCATAGGGCAGATTTGCCACCCGCGCCTTGTATACGAGTTGGTAAAGACGTTGATGAATGAGGTCTAAGAAGAAGCGTCCACCATGCTCGTCTTGATACGAGGCGCGTACAATCTCTTCTGTAATGAAGTTTGGCAGAACGGATTGCTGTCCGTACAAACCAGCAAGGTTGACATTGATTTGGTAAACATTAAGGCCATTACCAAGCATCACTCTTTCAATCGATTGCACTTCGGAACGCGGCAACCCCATACCTAACACTGGACGCAGGCGAATATAATGCAATGGATCCATACCATTTTCTGCGACGATCAGGCACAGAACACGATAAGCTTCAACAAGGCTATATCGGGCGGCATTCTCAATTAGAGACTGCTCTACAGAATCTCGGTTGTGCCTAGTCTCACTGGCCATTCCGCTTCCTCCCCAGTTCTGCTGTCGATAACGACCAGTTGACTAAAACTGTTCACGACATTTTGCAAAGCGAACAGTTGATCAAGTAACGCGCTGAACATAAACAACTCGCCAGCGCTGGCAAAACTTTCACCATTCATCACAACGCGATATTCGCTACCCAACAGTGGGCGTCCGCGACTAATTTTCTCAGTCGAAACAACCTTAAATATTTCAATAGCGCTGATAGCATGAATGTTAGACTTTTGTCTGGCCGATTTCACCAGCCCCGCAGGAATATGGTGCATCAGCAGTCGTTTTAGTTTCGCCGCATCATCGATTGAAGACATGCTCAGGGCTTGATCAGACACGACTTGCCATGCACTTTGGGTGACCACTGACGCAGACTGGAACTGCGTCGCGGCGGTCAGGTTGGTGAAACTGACCAATTCAGGCGAACCACTCGTCGGGCGCTTGATGTCCCCCGGCGCGATCTGGCTAGCCAACTCGCCGTTACAACAAGCGACACGAATTCGCAACACCTCTTCTCGCAAGTCTACGCTCTGCCCATTATATAAACCAAGCCACGGCACAGTTTGACCATCCTGCGCGCCAGGCTTACGAAAGAAATTGTATCCTGCTATGTTGGTAGAAACTGAGTCTGGACTCAGTAAGTTTTGATAGCGCAGATTTTCGGGCCGACCTTTCTGTATCGATTCGACTTCCTCGACGTCTATAATCTCCAGCCCATGATCGCCAGAAAGACTTCGTTCATAAGCCTCAAGCGTGATGTCCGCTTCAGGTCCGCTAATTTTTTTCGTTTCAGCGTAGGCTGAAAATCGATTCACTGCTGGGGTAGCAAACAAATGTACCGCTGACTCTGTCAGCTCAGGAACCGACCAATTCGGCTTTGAAAGCTTAAACTCTAACGTAAAGGCTTCGCCCGAACGCTCGGTCCAACCACTGAGATCAATATCGAAAAACAAATATTTTTCGGTACTCACGTAGTAGTCTTGGAGTAACTGATGAGTACTTAGACTACTCGGGCCTTGAGGCTCATTTTCGCCAAGGAAATAGCCGGTTAAACGCACCTTAGGCGAAAAGATATTTCTCGTCCCACTTGCATCGGTAACATTCAGGCTTACCAGGGAGTTTTTCAACAAGCTAACCCAAGCAGCACTCTCGGCAATGGGCATGTCGAAATACAACCTAAGACTTTCAAATTCGTAATTCGCCACGTCATTGCGAGACGCATCAAAATCCATCTTAAGTTGCAATAGTTTGGTTTGGTTGCCTGCTAAGGTCTCTTCCGTACTATTCACCCCTACGGATCGAATAGCGATCGGCAAAACGGTGACGTCCCAAACAGTACAAAATCGACAGTGAACAGGTTGACCAAGGCTATCGCTAGCCAGCGAGACCGAATCAAATGCAGTGCCAGCCGCTAGCTTGAAAGGCGTTATCAGGTTTGCCTTGGGCATGAAGTCGAGAATCGTTGTCGCCGGCAGTGGCTGCATCAGCGTTGGCGTCAAAACTTGAGATAAGGCTTGCAGCGCTATGGGGAATTCATCAGAAATTTCCTTACGTAGCTGGGCCGTCAGATAGGCCACGCCCTTCAATATCATGTCGATGTCGGGATCGGCACTCTCTCGCACCAAATTCGCGGTAAGGGTTGGATATTCGTCACTGAAGACCTTCGCTGACTCTTTCAGCAGGCGCAGCTCTTGTTGATACAGTTCACTTAAGGATGTCATTTAGATTCAACTTCAAATGTATTGTCTGCCCGAAGCCTGCCATTCAAGCGAAAATTCAACCCTTCACGAGTCTCAATTTGCAGGCGAAAAGCCATGACGACGATGATGTTGTTAACTTCGGTCAGCGAACCCGCGATCGACTTGACCCGTTTGTCATAAGTTTTTATCAATTTTTCTATTAATCCAAGCAACGCTCGCCTGTCGTCTTCATCAACCAAACCACTGCTCAAGTCGATTTCAGGTATGCCGAAGCCAACGTCCATAGACACGGTATTAACCCGGGTATTGAGTAATTTCTTGATAAATCCTGCCAGCGACTCAATCACTTTAGTGTCGCTTACACCTCTTCGATCGTCTTCATGCTGCTTCGACGACAATCGGTTGAGCCGCTCAGTTATTCGCAACACTATGCTTCTCCGCGCCAAGTCGTAGTAAAAGCAGTGTCGCCATCCGGGCCCCAGTGCCAGCTAATCTCATCGTAAAAGACCGAAACGGTCTCCATCAAACGTTGGTGCTCAACCTCAACGCTTTTGACTTCCGGCATCCATTGTTCGAGCTGCGTAATGTACGCTCCTACGACATGGATTTTGTAATACAGCTGCTCTTCACCCCGCGTATCGAAGCGGAACCATTCCAAATCAATGGTTAGATTTTCTTTTGTCACTAGGGCCTGATAAAGATGGGGCGTACTTTTATCGACTTCCTTGCTGATGGCCACAGGCTGGTGGACAACCGGACCATTATTTAAATTGTTGCGACTCTGTGAGAACTGATTCACCCCATGCTTAAAGCCATGTATGTTCACTAATCCGCGTCGACCTCTACGCAAAGATGAACCTTCGATAGCCCCCTGGTTCTCACCTTCAATTCTCATATAGCCTGAAAAATCCATTAGGCAACCGCCTCATGCACGGGGACATGAACGGCAATTTCAACGCCTTCACCCATATATTTCAAATGAGGTTGCAGCGATAGAGAAATGTCATACCAACCCGGCTCCTTACCAACCAAGACATTGATGCGAGCATCGCGCAAAGGCCGTTTAGACCTTAGTGTTTGTGAGGGTGATTCTACGTCCGACACGTATTGCCGAACCCAGCGATTCAACAGATTTTCAATTGAGGAAGCGTTTTCGAATGTGCCTATACTGTCTCTGAAAATGATTTTGATACAATGTATGACCCGTAAGACGATCAGCAGATACTGAAATTTCGCACTGGCAAGTGAGTCAACGGTTTGTTGCCGATGTTCAAGATTAACAATACCCCAGCGTACCGAATTTGCTGTTTGAAACACTAACCGATGCGCGTGGTGACGAGTACCAATGGGGTTAAAACCCAGCGTAATGAGGTCAGCTTCCTTCGACTCCGACAACACATATTCGACAGGAAGGTTTTCATCAAGGCTCGCAAATGTCGAGCAGTCAATATCACCATGGCCGACGCCGGCGATAGCGGAACAGAAACCATGCTTGGAAAAACTTTCCATCAGATTGATCACGAACGGATAGCAAGCATTTAACCAGAGGCAATGTTCGTTATCATCTGCGATATATTCGTCGAACCAAGGCATCGAATGGTCGGCTTGCGCTGGCGCAGCAGTTTGGCTGTAAGCGCCTCGTATGCGTATTCGTGGCAATGTCAGCGCCAGGTAGCTGGCTTCGGTGGTCGCAAGAAAACTCCGCCATTTAATGTATCTCGCACCGCGATGCAATTCAGCCAGTCCATCGGCTCCGGCAAGTTCACGAAAGCTATCAACGCCAAGCATCGTGGGAGCGGTACCCGTTACCAATGGCACGTGTGCCAGCAGCGCTATCTGTGACAATTGTCTGAGTAGCACCAAGTCATGACCTGAGCCCGAAAAGTAGTCATCTAGCATCAATGCGCCATAAGGGACGCCACCAAACTGTCCGTAACTCTGGGTATAGAGCATTTCATACAGGTGCGAATCTTCAACGCTGGAAACGGCGTTAAGATCTTCCCACAATAACTCTCGACTGACGGGCAAAAACTCGATTCTACAGTTTTTCAACCCCTCATTGCTTTCACATAGCCAGTAAAGGCCGCGCCATGCGGATTCAATTTGCTGCCAAGCCGGATTGTGTAATATCTGATCCAACACCACCGACAACTGATCCTGTAGCTCGCACACCAAGAGCTCGAGACTCTCTCTAGAAGCTTGATCGGTATCAAGCTCGTCTACTTTAAGTCCCTGAGGGTTCAGGTCCTCGACAGCATAGTAGTCGGTATTTAGCTGCAGACGTTCGGCCAGGGAGTTGATCAGTTGACTCAACGCCCTCAAACGATCATCTCGCTCGATAACGTGCCGTGGCGAAAAGTCGGCGCGACAGGTGATACTATAATCAACATTGACTGGCTGCCGAGCAACGCCAAAAATGTCACACAGAAATTCGTTTTCGAAATCAAAGGACAGTCTGGGTTTCAACTTCGTCATGGCCTGATCGAAATTGTCTACCGTAATCGATATTGGCTGCGATAACCCATCTAGCTGGGCTGCTGGTAGCAGCGGCGCCAACACCAGACAAGTAAAGGGGAGCACGCCGGCTTCTTGTGGCAAGATACTAATCGTGTCCTGAATTAAGGCATCCACATCAGTTCCAGCAGAGCGCTATATTCGCGGGCGGTTTGGGGGGCTGCTGGTCTAGTGCAGCCAGTAGACGTTTACCACCCTCTAACTGAAAGTTAACTTGAATCCTGCGTATTTCAAACTGTTTCAGCAGGTAGAAGTACTCAGGGAACTCTTCAATATCGAAGATGTGCTCGCCTGTCTCAAAGTCTTTAAGGAATTGAGTCAGGCCTGTTGGCCCCGCATACTTCTTTTCAATCACTCGATTACCGATAGTAAACCGCAATGACGTTTGGCCACAGCTGGGATCCCATATGAAACGTTTGTCCAGAATGAAATTGCTGTTAATCAGCGATTGCTCGCCGGCTTCACACTGCAACGTCAACTCAGTTTCAGAGACAAACAGCAGCGCATTTTTATTTAGGCTGGTGGGCATCGCCGTCACATCCAGGTCGAATGTCTGGAACTTTTGCCGTTGACCTTCGTCTTTGGCCCGCGCCAGATAATCGAGAAGACCCGCGGTAAGCGGCACATTATGGCCATTGATGCGCTTAAAGCCGTATCCTGCGTTCAGGCGCTTATTCAGAAACGGTGCTAGGTGTTCGTCAGTAAACTTCCACAACAAGCCAGTTTCACTATAGGCAAACTCGCTCAGTTTGTAGTCTGGCACACCGGTAAGCTCATAGAGGTAGTTTTCCTGCCACTGACCATCTATATAACAGGCGGTTTCCCGCATCATAAACTTTTCAGCTACCAGCACAGAACCCATATAAACATTCCAGAATGGTGCCGTAGAGGTGCCAACCTTGCCAATCAGTGCTTGAAGTTGACTGATACTCGACTGCACGGCAGCTAGCTTAGTACCCGCTGCACCAGGATTATCGGGATTATCAAATTCGCCTTTAATGTTGGCGTAAGAGGCGCTGCGTCGCTCAATTTCGAAAACCACGTCTGCCAATAGAGCTTTATAGTTATCTAATTCTTTAGCGGCATCTTGCAGATTCAGTTCACGTTCAGAAGGTCCTGGGCCATCGCCGCTGGCTTTATCCAGTTTCTTTTGGGTTTTTAATCCACTCTTAGCCGAAGTCGCTATGGCTTTGCCGACTGATCCTGTGGCGCCCACCATTTTCAAAGCCAGCTTCGTCAGAACACCGTTTTTCTTGGAATTGCTCTGTACTTTATCCTCGCCAAGCGCCAGCATATTCTGATAATAAAGAATAAACTCAAACCAGTCGGGTTTGATTTCAACATCAGCATAAGGCGCTAGCTGATAGTCAACGTCGTTCAGCAAGTTGAAGAATATATTGCGACCCGTAGCCAAGTTGTTAAGCACACCCAACCACTCGTCACGACTCTGGAGTTGATCCGCGCCTTCATTGAAACCATTCAGGAATGCGCCCCAACTGGCAATATAGTTCTGCTGATACCGTGCATAGAAGCGCGGCACATACTCGGCGACGAACACGTCATCCTGATCAAGCGCAGTCGACAATTGAGCGATAAACTTATCAATCAGGTCCTTACCGCCCAAGGTATAGGCCCGATCTACGGCCACTAGACTCTGACTCTTTCCTGAAGTCGGCTGCCAATAATCAGTCCGTTTAACATCTTTGGCTAGTTTGTTGTTATTAGCCCAGGTGATTAACCAGTCCATCGAAACATCGGAGTTTAGAACCAAGGTGGACAGCTGTTGTTTATACGCTGCCTTTTTGTTCAGCCATTCGCTACGTGTTGCGCCACTGCTGTCCTGTCTTCCAAGCTCAAAGCCATGCAGTACTAACGTATTGATCTCGTCCAAAACATTTTTAGGCAGCGTATCTAAATAGGCGCTATCGTAAGGCTGCGGCATCTCACTCAAGTTCGCCATCGACGCCCCATTAATGACGGCATCAAGCAGATTAATCCGTCTGACGAGAATATTTAAATAATCGACCTTGGCATCCAGATCTGCAGGATCAACACTGCCAAGTTTCTTGCTAAAGCTCTCATCCATGGGCCGCAGTAATAGCTCGTTTAGATCTTTCATATATTTGGCACGGTTGTAGCTTAACTTCAAGGGATCATCAGCGATGGGAAACCAATGTGCCATATTGATATTTTGCAGAGCTAACACGTATTCGTACCGGGCTTGCAATTTATTGACAACTTCGAGTCCATCGTTGCTAGTCAATAACGCCTTCTGATAATCATTGACACTTTTCTCTATGACCGAGTGACCGGCGGAATACACCATGATGAGCAGTACGACCAGCAGGGCGCTGCCGGCATAATAGGCCGCCAAATTTACGCGTTTAATATTATCAGAGACAGTCGCTTGCCGTGTTACTTCAGCACTGCGCCAGACTAGCGCACTGCCTTCCAGCAGATCTTCCACGAACATTGACGTGCCATCTCTGCTTACGACAAAAAACAAGCCAGCAAATGTTGGCGACCGCTGAAAATTGTTCACGCTAAATGTTCGCGCCACAACCTGAGCCAAAGCCTGCTTTATGTTGTTAGCATGGTGAGCCACACCCGCTGCATGTCGGTTATAGCCGTTGGCCATCAGATACGCGAGCGAACCTTGTTTCAATACATCCTGCAAATCGTCAAAACAGTTTTCGATAATTTGAGCGGCTGGCACATTGTTACTGTTAACCTTGCCGAGTATTTTGCGGCGCATTTCGTCTTCCAGACCGCCGGTCCAAGTCTCGATGCCTTTCAGGTCCTCAAGACCCAACAATACAAGGCTAATCGGTACCTCTACACCACAATATTCCTTGATATTCTCGTAAGCTATACGGATTCGATCAGCAATCCGGCTTTGCTCACTTTCGCTCTGTAGTTGATCGATATGGAGTGAGACCATCAGTCCATCCAGCGCCTTGCGTTTCTTGCTGTAAGACAGGCCGTTGAGCAGTTCGATCCATTCATTTTTGGCCGAGGGATTGCCTTCTTGGAGCAGATAAGCGTCTACATCTAACATCACGAACTGATTGAACACGCGCCATTCAATATGATCAAACTCACTAAAAGCTGGCTCAATGATCTTCGGCCGATTCGCAGGGGATGCCTCTATCCAATCACTATGGGCGTTATCGAACTTGAGGTGCATCGTCCACTGCAGTAAGTCTTCCGCCGCACCGACACGCGAGATATCACTTTTAGCTAATCGATTAATAACACGCGCAATATGCTTATCCACATCCCGCGGCGCTAAGTACTGATAAATCCTGAAGTTTTTTTGTTCTGTTTCTGGCACATCAACATTGATCAGCTTCTGCACACGTCGCTTGGCCCGCCACCGCTTCACCAAATAGACCAGAATCTTGATCCCGTACCAGCTGCCAAAAATTATCGCGAAGACCCAAGCACCCGTCTGCATCGGATAATCGAGCAACACTGCCGCGGTCACGCAGACGCCAAGAACAACGGTCCAAATGAGCACGACGAGGAGAAATTTTAATACTTTCTTCATGGTTTAATTCGCAAGTTACGTACCGCTAAAAGTCTCTGATATTGTCGTGAATATTTCTGCTCGTAAGAACAAGAAGGTCCCTATCACAGCAACTACTGGCGCCCACAATTTGGCACTTTCCTTAAACCTCTCCAGTTGATTCTCCGCGTATACATCGACAATCTGACTCTCCACAACCGGATCAAACAACTGTAAAGAGATTGCCCGGCTCAACAACAGATAATTGGCTTGTATGATCTCATCCAGACGGCTCTGCTCACCCACTTCAAAATAACAGCCGCTGAATCCTTGCTTGAGACAGTACAAATAAATTTCCCGAACCTCTTGTTGCTCAGGAGAAGATTCATTAAGGCTATCGAGCCGGACAAAAAACTCGCTACCCGCGCGATTGGTATTATACAAACGCATTTGCAAAGGCGTTTTTTGCCATTCGGCACGATGCTGCCATTGAGACTCCAATACTCGCTCATCGACCAGACTGCAGATAGCAAAGACAGCATTGTTGATATTTACCGGCAGATGGCCTTGATCGAAAAGAATCTTGTGCGCGTTGAACAAAGCATCAAGAAATTGTTGACTAGTAGGCTCAAAATCTTCGGCCGTACCGTCCTCGAGTTTTGGCAACAAGGCATTTAATAAATCAAAAACAGGGATAAACGCACTTAACATATTCATGACTATCAACCCTTAACTGCAATAATTTCTACCGTTAAATCGTCAGGCGCACCAGCCCATACAAAACCAATCCGAGTTGAATCAGCCACCTTCTGCCATTCGAAACTATGTCTATCTAGGGCGAAATAATAGCTATTGGGCGTGCTTGCAACGCCAAGTGGCTTGCGAGCCAAATAATCTAATTTCACGCCCGGCAACGATCGCTTCATGTAGATATCGACCTGTAAATCGGCGCCTAATTTAGCGTATTGCAGAATCTCATCTACCTTACTATCTATATCTTCACTCGTTCTCAAGCGTATATAAACCCGATTACTCGACTCAATGAAATCATTGGTTAGCGCGTTTACATACTTACCATCACCCTGCACAGCAAGTTCGATCAGCAACTCCGGGGCTATCGTCAATTCGTCAAGTAAAACGTTGACGAGCTTAAAAGCCCGCTGAAAACAGTCTCCCAAATTGTTTGGCTGATAAGCCAGCAAACTAGTACTGGTGTCACCTGTATCGCCCACCAATGACACACGCTTGGAGAAGGCACTTAATTGTGCGACTAATTGGCGCAGCGAAAGGTAGAGCTGCTGAGGCGACGTGTTAGGCACATCGGCAAAATGACTAAAAGTAGGCACGTAAGCGGCAATAACACTTAACGCCATCATGTTCGAAACGGTACTAGCTGATAGTTCGCTGGTGTGCCCGCCGGCAAGGGAGCTAAAACTTTCCAACTGCTCATATCGGGCAATGAGACTTTGTCTTGTCGTCTTTATTGCACTCATCAACAAGGGTGAGCACTGAATAGTGTTGATGTTGCCAACAAAGGTTTTAGATAAGCTGTAGCCGGTTCCATCAGCCATGATCTCGGCGATTTTTTCAATAACGAAACCTTGATCCGCCAGCGCTTCTCGGCCGACTAATAACTGAACGTCATAGTTGAGCGTTGCAATGTCTATGGACTCATGATGATCAAACATATCAGGTACGACATCGGTGTCATTCAATAGAAAGCGCTTTTTGCTACCTTTATCGTTTTGAGACAAATTGTTCGTCGCTTTTCCTAGTGGCGCGAGACCGAGAAATATTTCATACGTGCCTGAGTCATCAGGATCGAGCCCGGTCAGTGAAAGCGGTGACAGTGAACAATTACCAGGAAAACGCAACAAGGTGCCATCGGAAAGTACGCAATCCATGGCATCTATCTTGAACAGGCCGCCTTTTAAGGCAGCTTCATCAATTTGTAGATTAGAGATACCGGTGTATACGCCAGTTCTCGCACCTGAATAAGCGTTTGCGGCAGAATCAACTTGTAATTGCAGCTGTTGAAAATGCTGAGGTTGCAGAAACAAACCTTGGTGCCAATATAAGGATCTAACAGCATCCACTAGAGAAAATCTCCTTATTTAGTAGGCTTTTGCAGCGATTTGGTCGATACCCTTGTCGCCGAATTCAATGTTCATTTTTATTGTCGCAGGCCTAACCACGCCGGGAATTGCTGGCTCGTCGTCAGCGAGCAAGCCAAAGGTAACCTTGTCAACTAATGCAACATCGGCTTTCGGCGCAGGTATTGAAACCACGGGAATGGTTATCAAACGTACCGAAGTCTTCGGCACTAAATCGGCGTAGCCCGTAACCAGCGCCACAAATTTTGCATCCTGCTGGCGCGGTATAATCATCGTTGTGATTTGCCCCGGCGCTAACAACAGGCTTTCGCTGTATATAGCATTGGGAATCATCGTAGTATCTTCCAGAAGCATGGTCTTCACACCACCGCTTGACTGAGCGAGGGTTTTAAACCCACTGGCATCGGTCAATTGCAATACTTTGAGCTGCACTGTGTGTGGCACAGTGGCAAAGAGATTCAGGCTAGCACTCGCCTGGATCCCCAAACTGATAGCGTTCTCCTCAAAGGACCATTCGACAGTCTGGTTGTCAGGGGCTTCAACGTCCCAATATCGCCACGCAGAGGCATTATCTAACCAGTGATCCATCTGCGTAGGATCATTGGGGTATTTCACCGCGACATCTTTGCCTGCGCCTTCGAACTTCCCCACCGCATCTGTCAGCGTAGAACACCCGGAAATGACCAAGGGCAACAGCAACAACACACACAGCTTGGCTATCGACTTTTCAAAAGTGCTCTGCAAAGTATCCATTGGTTTTTCTACTCACCTTCTCCAGACCAGTCATCAATCGCGGTTGTGCCGCAGACGACATGATCACACTGGATTTGGCCATAGGTAAAACGAACCAATTCATAGGGCACATAGCCATCGTTTTCCGGCATTAAGATGTTTGGCGAAATCGTCTCAATGCTGACAATCTTGGCGCGGTTCAGCGTGATGTTGTAATACTCAACAGGTTCTCCAGCGCTGGTTTCATCCGGGGTTCTAAAAAAACGTAACACAACCTCAAGATCAGTTGGTGCTGTCACAGCATTAACCAACAGCGGCGAGCTTTTATCGATAAACTTCGTGACCTCTAGGTACTCGTGTTTGCGGGTACCCGTAACCTGTCCGGTTAAGGTGTTGGTCGGGACACTCACCTTATGGTTGTAGGCCAGTATCAGAGACTCTTCGTCATGATCAGACTTAAAGAAAGATCCGATACTTTCCTTGCCGCAGCAATCCTCAGTTAGGTTGCCATCGGGGTCGTTGATTGACATGTAGATTTCACTAGGCATTTTCTACTCCTTGAACTTTGTTTAATACGATCTAATTTTTTATTCATAAAGCGAGACTATGCTCGCTCGAGCATACTCGTGAGCGACAGTGTGAAATTCGCGCCCATGAACTTAAAGTGCGGTGTGACTTCCATCGTCACCTGATACCAGCCTGCATCATTGTCCACCTCAACAACCTCCAAACCGGCCTTTCGTAAAGGTCGCTGGCTGCGGGTCGCTGCAGACGGATTATCTTGGTCGGCTACATATTGCCGAATCCACTTATTAAGCTCCATTTCTAGATCGCCACGGCTTTTCCAGCCGCCCAGGTTCTCTCGTTGAAGGACTTTGATGTAGTGCGCAAGCCGGTTGACGATAAACAAATAGGGTAGCTGCGTACCCAGCTTGTAGTTCATTTCAGCTTGCCGCCCATCATCATCACTGGTGAATTTCTTTGGCTTCTGGGTCGAGTTCGACGAAAAGAACACGGCACTGTCGGCATCTTTGCGCAGCGTCAACGGAATGAACCCCAACTCAGATAGTTCGTACTCTTTGCGATCTGAGATCGCCGTTTCGATGGGACCAACTACTCGACTGAGGCCAGCCTCTTCGACGACGTCGATGGGCAGATCGTGAACACTACCACCAGATTGCGGCCCAATAATATTCGGGCACCAACGATAGCGGGCAAAACTGTCGGTTAATCGCGTCGCATAAGCAAATGCAGCATTACCCCACAAATAATCACCTTCTTGGCTCGCACCTTCTTGGTAATCAAAGGTTTTGACGGGTATGTTGTCACCATAGGTCGCGCGCAACATGAACCTAGGCAAGGTCAAACCGAGATTGCGTGAATCATCACTGTCTCTAAATGCTCGCCATTTAAAGTACTGCGGCCCCTCAAACATCGCTTCAACCTGCTTGAGATGGGGAATTTCTGAGTAGCTATTAATTCCAAAAAAACTTTGATGAGTACCGGCGATGAACGGCGCATGAGTCATGGCAGAGAGTGCGCTCATGTGCGTCATGAGCGCGACGTCTGCGGCAGACGGGCTCAGTGCATAGTTCCCGATCATGACACCGAAAGGCTCGCCACCGAACTGACCATATTCATCTGTATAGACTTTCCGATAAAGCCCACACTCGGTGATGTCGGCTGCGTCTGCAAAATCATCCAACAACTCGTCCTGGCGAACAGACAGCATGGATATTTTGATATTTTCAGCAAAATTAGTTCGACTTGTCAGAAATTTAAGGCTGCGCCAGGGGGCCTCTAACGCTTTAAACTCCTCATTGTGCAGAATCTCGTCCATTTGACGGCTTAACTTCTCATCTAACTCGTCAATTAAGTCTTCAACGAAGCGCTTATCCACGCGGATGTCTGCAAAATTATCGACCTGATCGAAGACGCGCTCGAAGAGCGATTGCATACCTGTGGTCGCGATCGCGAGACTGTCTTCGTCATCAGTGAATTTACTCAAGCTAAGTATGCTTGCGATCAATGTGTCCTGTTGTGCTGTAGCTTCTACCATGTTCTTTACTCCTGGGATTCATTACCCTGGTTATGCTGAACCGCTAAAATGGGGTTTATTTTTTATAGCCGATTTCTTTCATCAGGCTAGTCCGCGTAACTTCATCACTTAGCAGCGCATGGATACGCTTTCGCATCTGCGGCGAATTACCCAGCGGTCCTTTAAGGGACTTCAGCGCCTCTCTGAGCTTTAAAACCTCTTTCAGCTCTTCCACTTGATCGATGATATTATCAGGCTCAAAATCGCTTAACTTATTGATTTTCAGCGAGATGTTTATGCTTGAATCATCGTTGAGCATCTTGTTGTCAACACTGAAATCAAGGGAAAGATCGTACTCCGCCATGACGTCATCGAAGTTTCGATTGTTGACATTAATCAGCGCGCGATCCTCGAGCACGGCAGTCTCTTCGCTCTGCGTAAAATCCCCCAACACTAGCATTTTGAAGGGGAGCTCGACGCCTTCCTTTGCTGAGCCAATGGCAGGGCGATAACTAATATTAATTCTTTCTTTGGGCGCAACGGAACCCGCTGATTTGGATCGAGAAGACATATATAAAACCTCCGGTATAGCGACAAGATAGCCAGCTGGCCAAAAAAATTAAATCTCAACGTAGGGGTTTGCAGCGCTCCCAAGCAAGGCTTCGGCGATTTTCACTCAAAAGAAAATTTTTTAGCGCTATCCATTATTGATAGTAACAACATGCCCTCGTTGTCACTTACCACAAAAATCTAGGGAATCGAATACCCTTTCTTCCCCATAGACGACCTTTGCATAGGTGCCCTGTGTCTGTCAAAGAAAACTTATGGGCGCTATTAGAATCGCAACATTGGCTGAAATTACTATCTCGTCGATACTGTCAATCTGCACTGAACCGAACATTTGCACTGCTTGCAACGTCACCGAGCCTGACCTATTCTTTTCAACCATAATGCAGCTCAACCCATTGAAGCCAGCAGCCAACCACATAGACGGTATTAAAAGTGCGGCAACACCAAGCTTCAGGAACCTAAGTTCAGTTACGCCTTCAACGACTTAGGAGGCTAACGTTGTGACTAACTATGAATATATTGAGCACAGGCAATACGAGACCCTCGAGGACAGAGATCGTTGACGACGCTGGAAGCACTACTCGAAAAATATGGCCCCGTCATGGTTATTGAAGATCTTGCCGAGCATCTGGGAATTTCCAACCAATCGCTATTCGGTAGATTGGCTGAAAAATCAATCCGGTTACCTTTTAAAAAGTTAGGCCCGCGCTATCTATTCGTCACACGAGACGTCGCTCACTGGGCTGATGCCAACGAACTCGAACGAAATCAGGCGATTCGTGATACGTCACGAGGCAGCCTCGGCGCGCAGCTCGTAATAAAAACCGCTGAAAGCGACGACCGTCCTCGTCGGACTTCCGTCGGCCCGTCAATCACGACGGGTATCAAAATTCGCTTTAAGTAAGCTTTTGTTCTGAGCCTCAAACCCGTCCGTCATGCGCCACACCGCTTTTTTTAGACTTTTGTTTGGCTATGAATGTGCGCCCCCAAAGATATACCTTCTGCGTCGTCGAGTGCTATTCTTGACCAAACTGTCACGACGCGATGCTACCGATGCGAAACTTATCTCTGGTTACTCATTACCATCTCTTAATCAAATCACTCATCCTGATTGGCCTGGTGCTGTTTGGATTTTTTATTGTCGCTGAGCGCGGCTGGCTGACCACCGCCCTGAGCAGTGACCGCAGTTACATCTCATACGTTATCCTGCTGCTCTATGGCATTCTCAGCTTGCATTGGCTGCTGCTGGTTAAACAGCTCGCCACCGACACGCGAGTGATCGACGAACTGCAGTCTCGCATCACGCACCTTGAACCGGGTGACGTGACGCTTAACGCCGAGGGACTCAACATTCAGGGACAGCCTGTGACGTCGGGGATCTGCGCAGACTATCTGCAAGAGCTGGTGCAGAAGTCCCAGCGGCGAGTTACGGTCGAGCTTGACCATAAATTACTATTAGAGGTCTTAGCTGAACGCCTGATGACGCGCTATACCTTCGGTCACTGGGCTGCCGATATGTTACTGAAATTGGGTCTGCTGGGTACCATTCTCGGGTTTATTATGATGTTGAGCCCCGTCGGCGAGCTTACGGACTTTGACCCTAATGTCCTGCAGCAACTGCTGGGGCAAATGAGCGGCGGCATGGCCGTGGCCCTCTACACCACCATGGCCGGCCTGATCACCAGCACCCTGCTGGGCTTGCAATATGAGATGCTGGACACCGCTGCATCACGGCTCGTTGACAAGCTTGCCATTGCGGTTGATATCTACATCTTGCCGACCCTCAGCCGGCCTGCCGTTTAGATGATGCGTAGAAGGTTCACTCGCCCAGGTTCAACTACTAACGCATTTACTGATCTGCTGTTCAATACTCTGCTGGGCTTTGCCTTTATGTTTCTCATCGCGTTTATCCTTATGGCTGAACCGAACAAGCAAGGCAATGTGACGGTCAAGGCCGAATTTTTGATCACCATCAACTGGCCCGACGGTCATCCCGACGACATCGATGTGCTGGTAGAAGACCCCAGCGGCGTGGTTCTGTGGTTCGACAATAAAGATACTGGCACCATGCACCTGGACCGGGACGATCGTGGCGCCGTGCAGGATCAGATGATGATCAACGGCAAAATGGTCACCAATCCCATCAACCAGGAATCTGTGTCTATTCGCGCTTGGATTCCCGGCGAGTACGTGGTGAATATTTTGCATTACAACGCCAACTACAATGAGCCTGTGCCCGTGAGTGTCAAGGTTGAAAAGCTCAATCCGGTGGTGACCCTGGTCTATTATGGCGTTCACTCGCTGAATCGCGCCGGCATGGAAGTCACCGCCACCCGTTTTGTGCTGGATAATAGCGGCGCCGTGGCAAGCACCAGCGGTCTACCCAAAGCGCTACTGACACAAATCACCTCAGGAAAAGGCCCATGATCTCGGTTCAAATTTTGGCCATCGCTTATGCGGTCATGGGCGCTTTGCTGCTCTATCTCCTGATCGCCACTCGCCGCACCGTCAGCTTCAAAATCTTCTTGGTGATTCTGGTCTCAGGCTTGTATGTAGGCACTTACTTGGGCTTGAAAGACCTGCAGGGCTGGCCCGTGACCGAAGAACTGCCACAGCGGTTCCAGCTACATTGGGCCATGATCAGCGAACCGGATAAGTCTCAGAAGACGACCGGCAGCATCTACCTTTGGATTCAACCCACCGCGCCAACGGGTAAGCTGATGGCTGAGCCTCGCGCCTATCATCTGCCTTACGACGTCAAGATGGCGGAGAAAGTTGAGAATGCCCTGCGCCAGATTGACGAGGGCCAGACCGTGGAGGGCCAATTGAGTCGCGTCGAGCTGGCACCAGTGGCGCAAGCTGACACAACGATCATCAAGGTTGATCCTAACCTCATGCCCGTCGCCGCGGTTCAGGAACGGGAGACAGGGCTACAGTTTAAAGCCCTGCCTCGCACTTCGCTGCCACCGAAAGGCCGCTGAACGATAGCTCGCCGCTAATCGGCTGCCGCGGCTGCGGCGGCTCGATCTTCGTTAGCACGCTGAATCACGTAAGCTCGCACCTTCTCCACATCGTTTTCGTCCAGCAGGTCAGCGAAGCTGGCCATTCCGGTACCGGCTAGAATGCCACCCAGCACAATCTCATTGTATAACCCATGCCGAGTGGCATTAGTCATTCGCAGATCGGGAACAACTCCACTGGAGCGTGCCAGCACCCCATGACAGACCGCGCAGTTAGAGTGATACACATTATCGCCACGGGCTATATCTTCAGCGGACGCATCACTGGCGGGCTGTTCGGGAATGCTGCGATCTAACGCCGTCGGTTGGGGCAGCTCTGCACTACCGTCTAACTTGAAGACCAGCAGTTTGCCAAAATTACCATAGGTCGTGGATGCCAGGTTGTTCGACTCGCCACCAAACAGGTCACCACCACCCGTACCCGCCAGAATAGCGACGTATTGAATACCGTCAATCTGGTAAGTTATCGGCGGCGCGAGAAACGACGTATAAGCGTTAAAGGACCAGCGCACATCGCCAGTATCCGAATCATAGGCTTTCACTTCACCCAGGGAGTTACCCTGAAAAACCAACCCACCTTCGGTGGCCAGGGTACCGCCATTCCAGTGGTGCACTTGCTCTACCGCCCACTTTTCTTCGCCGGTCAACGGATCGAAGGCTTTCAGATAACCCCGCGCCTTGGGCGGAATACCATCTTGGCCCATAACCTGAATGATGTTGCCAAGCTCAACGCCCGTGTTCCAGCCGCCCACAACATGTTTGTAAACGCCGGTATTTTGCCATTCTTCATCCATGGCATAGGCCAGGGGATTTTCCATGGCCGGAATAAACACCAGACGCCGTTTCTGATCAAACGCCATAGCCTGCCAGTTGTGACCACCTAATGGTCCCGGCAGAATCCACTTGGTCTTGTCCAGATAATCATAGGCGGGGTCTTCCACAGGGCGGCCCGTGGTCATATCCACGTGAGTTGCCCACGTGGCGGTGACGTACTTGTTGGCTCGCAGCAATTCGCCGTTAGACCGATCCAGCACATAGAAGAAACCATTTTTGGGGGCCTGCATCAGCACTTTACGATCCACCCCGTCAACTTCCAGGTCGGCCAGCACAATGTCCTGCACGGCGGTATAGTCCCAGTTATCCATGGGCGTTGTTTGATAGTGCCATTTATAGGCACCCGTATCGGCGTCCACAGCTACAATAGAAGACAGGAACAGATTGTCACCGCCACCGGGCGAGCGAATCGCTCGCGCCCAGGGAGTGCCGTTACCCACGCCTAGATAGAGCTGGTTAAATTCAGGGTCATAGACGATGGAGTTCCAGACTGTGCCGCCACCGCCGATTTTCCACCACTCGCCACCCTTCCAGGTTTCGGCGGCCATTTCCATTTCGGGACTCTCAAAGGGCTCATCTGGGTTACCCGGTACCGTATAGAACCGCCAGACTTGCTCACCGGTTTCGGCATCATAGGCAGTAACATAACCGCGAACGCCATATTCAGCGCCACCGTTACCAATAAAGACCTTGCCATTAGCCACCCGGGGCGCACCGGTAATAGTGTAATCGCGGCTACGATCCGTCAGGGTATTGATCTTCCAGACTTCTGCACCGGTTGCGGCATCCAGAGCAATCAGGCGACCGTCAAGGCTGGCCACGTAGACCCGGCCTTTATAGACCGCTACGCCGCGGTTGACCACGTCACAACAGGCTTTGCGCGCCCACGCGCCGGGCACTTCTGGGTCATAGGACCAGATTGTCTCACCGGTGACGGCATCCAGCGCGTAGACCCGGCTCCAGGCCGTTGTCAGAAACATCATGTTATCCACGACGATGGGGGTCGACTCCAACGCACGATTGCTCTGCATATCCTTAAACCAGGCCAGACCGAGGTTCGCAACGCTGTCTTTATTGATTTGCTCCAGAGGCGAGAAACGCTGCTCCTCGTAGGTACGACCATAGGCCAGCCAGTTCCCAGGCTCACTCTCGGCATTCTTGATTCGCTCCTCATCGATCATGCCCACCGTTGGCGCTACGCTGTTATCAGCGCCGGTTGCAACGGCAGCGGTCGGGCTTGTGGCAGGCGGTTCTTGCGTGAACTTATAAAGTCCAAATCCGGCTGCAACAATCACGATCACAATTACCAGGTTTCTCATCATTTTTCTCGCCTCTTGAATTTCTTCGACTCAATATAGCGGAAGCGAACCCACTCGACTAGGCCGATACTGGTTTTTTGGCAATTTTGCTGTCTGCAGGTCGCTCTAGAAGCGATAGATGCCAGCAGTCAAAAGGTCGTCAAATGCTCAGATCACTCAATCACGAGTTGGATTGATCGCGTCATAGAGACCTCCTGCTAGCGGCAGTACCTCTTGTCAAAAAGACAAGGCGCTGGGTTACAGATTGCGTCAGACAAAAATCGGCCAGCCCCAACGATAACGTCGAGACTCACCGGTATTGTTAGGCTCGACTAATTCCCTGAGGGGATTTTGCTGAAGGGCATACCTTTATCGGCTCGAAGCTCTTCGGGCAGGCCCAAGACCCGCTCAGCTATAATATTGCGCAGAATCTGATCGGTACCACCTTCAATTCTTACCGCCGGCGACCGCAACAGCATGGCCTGCAACCTGGCTGAATGCGCCGCCAACTCAGGATCCACGATAACGCCCCCTAAACCCTGCAGGTCGAGGGCGAATTTGGCGATATCCTGCATCATGCCGCCAGCGACCAGTTTACCAATAGAGTTTTCCGGCCCCGGCATTTCACCTTTGGATAATGCCGTCATGGCTCGTGCCGAGGTGTTTTTCAAACCGGCGCTCTTGGCATACCAGTCGGCTAGCTTCGACCGTACTGCGGGATTCTCGATGGCCCGGCCGCTTGCCAGCGCCAAACCATCTACCAACTCTTTGATCTCGGGGAAACCCGTTGCGATACCGCCGCCAATGGCCAACCGCTCATTCATCAGAGTGGTCAACGAGACCTGCCAACCACCGCCGACTTCGCCCAGACGCTGGGAGTCGGGTATTCTGACATCGTCAAAATACACTTCATTGAAACCACTCTCGCCATTGGCCTGTTTGATCGGCTTGATAACAACACCCTTAGACTTCATGTCCAGGAAAAACATGGTTAAACCCCGGTGCTTAGGCACCTCTGGGTCGGTGCGCGTGATCACTATGCCAAAGTCGCTGTGATGAGCGCCTGAAGTCCAAATTTTCTGGCCGTTGATGACCCAATCATTCCCGTCTCGCTCGGCCCGAGTTCGCAACCCGGCCAGGTCTGAGCCACTTTGCGGCTCGGAAAATAGCTGACACCAGACCTCTTCAGCGCTAGCCAGCTTAGGCAGATAGCGGGCCTTATTCGCCTCACTGGCATAGGCCATCAGGGTTGGCGCGCACATACCCTGGCCGATGATAAAACTCCCCGAGAGTTTGCCGTAGACCCCTTCTTCTTGATTCCAAATGACGCTTTGCATGGGCGAGGCACCACGGCCGCCAAATTCCACCGGCCATTGAATGCAGGCCCAACCGGCGTCAGCCTTTTTTCGCTGCCACAGTTTGGCCTCAACCATCGGATCAAAGTCGCCGGTTTTAACGCCACCAAAGCCACTTTTAGTGAGACTGTCGATTAAGTAGGTGGGCGCTTCGGCGGCAATCCAGGCTCGTGCTTCGGCTCGAAATTGTGCTTCTTCTTGAGTATCACCAAAATCCATAATGCGTATCCTGTTCAAACTGATCAATTATCTTATTGTCGACTGTTTCTGCCTGTCACACTTCCCTCGTCGGCTTTTCGCCGACTCGCAGGATCAAGCAGCCGCGTCACCGCTTGCC
This sequence comes from Gammaproteobacteria bacterium UBA4475, assembly GCA_002389265.1. Taxonomy (GTDB): domain Bacteria; phylum Pseudomonadota; class Gammaproteobacteria; order Pseudomonadales; family Azotimanducaceae; genus UBA4582. The sequence goes on along the minus strand of DGOD01000227.1, from coordinate 14,257 downwards.
AAGCTGCTGACCAACTTGTCTTCCCACTCAGTCAGACCACCAAGCTGTAATGTCAGGTAGTTCGATCGGCGATAATACAGATGGCAATCAAACTCCCAGGTGAAGCCCATGCCACCGTGCACCTGGATGTTATCTCTTGCGCATAACTGAAACGCCTGAGTCGCCGAGACTCTCGCCGTAGCGGCAGCAAGGGGCAAGTCGGGCGAGTTAGTCGAGAGTGCCCAGGCCGCATAGTAACAGTTGGATTCTGCTAATTTCAGCGCCACATACATATCGGCCATCATATGCTTGAGCCCTTGAAAGGAGCCGATCGGGCGACCAAAGGCGAAGCGTTGCTTGGCATAGTCAACCGCCATATTCAAAGCACTCTGGGCGCCGCCCAGTTGCTCAAAGGCGAACAGTACAGCCGCCCGGTCATAGACTGTTTCGAGCTGCGCCCAGCCATCAGCTTCCGTACCCAGCAACTCTGCGGGACAACCATTGAATTCGAGGCTGGTTGAATTCCTGCTGGGATCGACGGTGTCTACCGCCGTTTTAACCACGCCGCCAGCCTGCAAGTCGCACAGATACAGTCCCAGGTCGCCCGCAGGGTTGCGCGCTAAGACAATCGCGAAATCGCTGATGCCACCATCGGCAACGATAAGCTTCTTGCCGGTTAATTGACCGGCCGAGAAACGTAACGCCATGTCCTCTGCCGTGGTTTGCGCCACAGTCTCGACCACCGCCAGGGTACCTATGGTTTCGCCGGCTGCCAGCTTCGGCAGCCAATGGTCTTTTTGAGCATCAGAACCAAACAGCATCAGCGCTTCTGTCGCCAGATAAACCGACGATGAAAACGGAGTTGGCGCCAGAAATGCACCCAGCTGTTCAGCCACCAGACAGAGGCTCAGATAGCCTGCGCCGACGCCGCCGTAGTTCTCTGGAATCGCCGTCCCCGTCAGACCCATGCTCACCAATCCATCCCAAACTTCAGTCGCATAGGCAGCATTGCCTTCCAACACGCCTCGGACGGTTTTTGAACTGCACTGATCGCTAAGAAACCGCGCGACCTGGTCTCGCAGCATCTTGTCATCTTGGGAAAAATCAAAATTCACGGTTTATCCTCTTCGGTCTATTTGTCATCAAGCTACTGCATCCGCACCAGTCGAGTCAACTCGCCGAAAGTTTTTTAAAGAAGTGGAATAAACAGCTCTCAACCGATCGCGTCAAATAACTCAAGCCTCAAGCATCGAACCTAGGTATACCTTGCCTGCCACTTTGGGTGCAGCCAGATCGCGCTCGTTAGGGCGATGGAATCCAGGACTGGGAATTTACCGATGTCGGTCCATTGGGCGCCGGCATCATGGAAGTCAGAGCCGACGGAGAGATACATCGATCTGTCGATGGCCAAGTCACGCAGATGCTTTCTCATCACAGGGTCGATGCTCGAATAGGTACCCTCCAACGCCTCACCACCCGCTGCTTTGAAGTCATCTACCAGCATGGCGAGCTTAGTCTTGTTCAGCGCATAGCGACCTGGGTGGGCGATAATCGCGATGCCGCCCGCGGCCTTTATCGCGGCGATGCCCTCAGCCAGATTGCACCAGTTCGCACTAACATAGATTTTCCCCCGTTTATTCAAATGGGTTTTGAAAGCCTTCTGCCGACTCTTGCACACCTGTTGGGCAACCAGAAAATCTGCGACATGACTACGGGTGCCCGCCACGCACGGCAGGCCTTCGAGGTAGGCACTCAGACCCGCCGTGCCTGCCGCCGCCAGCTTTGCATCGATTGCTTGAATACGCTGCCTACGCGAAAGTTGCTGCGCAGTTAACAGTCGGCGCAGGTCATCAGCAGCAGGATCCACCAACAGCCCCACCACATGAATCTCCAGGGCATTCCAGTGACAGGATATTTCGACGCCCGGGACAATAGAGATGCCAGTCGTGTCAACGGCGATGGCATCCAAGCCATCAGTACAGTCGTGATCTGTAATCGCGAGATGGGTCACCCCATTTTCAATCGCTCTGTTGACGAGAAAATCTGGTGATTGCTTGCCGTCAGAGAAGAAACTATGACAGTGGAGGTCTACCTTCATGTTTTACCAACTGTTTTTGTACGGGGGTAGGAGTCGGAACGCACGGTCCTAAGACCGCCAGACGGGTTCGCATCGCCAAGGGTTTGCGCTCTAAGCGCTATCTTACCGCATCCGACTGGTTCGCCTGGCGACCATTCGCCCGCTCGATTGGACGCCAAACCACTAGGTTTTCGACATCAAGTAAATCGGCAAATCATCTCGAGGCTTAGAGATAGGCGACTGCTGTACTGGCATCTCATAGCCCTCGGCCACGGACCAGGAAAACTTTTTCAGCATTTCAAACAGCACCAGCTTGATCTGCATATCCGCAAAATGTAGACCTATGCACATATGCGCGCCGCCGCTGAAGGGCACCCAACTAAAGGCGTTGCGCTTGTGCTCAGCCCGCTCTGGGCTAAAGCGCAAGGGATCAAACTCACGGGGCTTATCCCAATACTCCGTCATGTAATGGGTGTGTATCGGATAGGTCATCACCATGGCACCCGCTGGCACGAGGTGACCCTCATATTCAAAGGCTTCATTACTGAACTTCGGCAGGGTCGACAGTGGCGGATACATACGCAGCGCTTCCTTGATCACCCAATCGGCTTCCACCATCTTGTCTAGGTCGGCATAGGCCAAGGCTTCAACCCCCAGGGACTGACGCTCTTGCTCAAGCCGAGTTTGCCATTCCGGGTGCCGGGCCAGTGCATAGGTGATGCTGGTCAAGGTGCTGGTAGTGGTGTCATGAGCCGCCATCATCAGGAAAATCATATGGTCAACAATCTCCTGATCCGTATAACCCTGTCCCTCTTCGTCCGTTGCCCGACATAACAGGGAAAACAGATCCTGGTCGTCACCCAAGCGCTTTTCAGCTACCTGCGGCAGAAAGAAGTCGCACATGGTCTGTCGAGCCCGAATCCCTTGCCACAACAGGGTGCCAGGAATCGCCATCGGAATTCGCGGCATCGAGGCCGCCACGGTGACCTCAAAGGCGCGACTGATTTTGCGCGCATCGTCACCCAGATCCATGCCAAGAAAAATCGTCGCAGCAAGATCCAGGGTCATCTGCTTAAAGGCGGGATAAGCGAGCATTTTGCCATCGGCCTGCACCGACCACTGTTTGACCGCCGAACGCACTTGGGGAATCATCTGCCCCAGATACCCCTGCATGGGCTTGCTCTTGAAGCCTGCCTGCATCAGCCGTCGATGATAGCGATGATCGTCGCCATCGCGGAGCATCAAGCCATTGGGGAAAATACGCCCGATGATCATATCCCAGGCTTTTTTATTGGAGAATATCTGCCCTGGGTTCATTAAGCACAAACGGTGCGCCTCGGCACCGAAAAGGTGGACGATGCGCATCTTGCCAACTTTTTGCATGACTGCATTGCCGTGCTCTCGTCGCAGATTTTGGCCATGTTCCAGCGGACTATGGTAGCTCTGCTTCATTAGCCGCATAGACTTCAGAAACCCGGATTTGATTGGCTCAAGCGGGATTGGCTCGAGCGGTAATACATGATTCGTCATCGTCGTCTCGCTGGTTGGTCTGGCGCAAAAACTGCTTTCATCAAAGACCTGCCTCCATCAAGAGGCGGTTAAAAAATGCTGGCGGCAGCAAACGCATAACGCCTTAGATAACTTCATCCATGCAGATCAGGACAAATGCTGGGCGCTTCTCGGGATTGTCTTTGGCATTCCGCCAAAAGGGATATTTCGCAGCCAGGGCCTCGAAGGCGGCCTCGAATTCCGCCGCCTCAGTGACCAGCCGCGCTCGTCTTGGATAAAGGTTATCACCAATCTGCACGAACACCGATGGATTATCCGCGACCACCCGATTCCAATATTTGTTGCCCGGGAACACTGCCGGTTCACTATAGATCGACGGCGAATAAATCTTGCCATTGACGGTGGCCATCACCACAGTGACTGAAAACGGTACGCCATACCAGGGATGCGTCTCAATAAACACTTCCTGATAATCATCAGTAAAAGACCAATCACTGACGTGGGCCTCGACTAAATCACCGGACAGCCAAGTGCCCGGCCGTCGATCTTTCGGATTGCATGCCGTCAGAGCCAGCACCAGCATGACCACTATCATTACTCTGGGCATAAGCATTTCCCAAAACCCAGACTTTACGTGACCCCTGCGCCGGCCGCAACTTAGCCACCTGCTTGACCCGGGGCGCTAGTACCCGGCAGTACTGCGGAAGCAAAACTTGATCAAACTGCGGCCCATGTTTTGCCGAGGCTGGATCGCCGCTTGGTCACCGGACTGTCGACGCATGGCGGGCTATTGACTAGGATAGACTCACCTGTCGACGGCCCTGCCCACCCATGTACCGCCAACCTGAAACAACCGACTTGAACCAACTGCCATTATGGCGGGTGCTGTTGACCCCAACACTGACGGTCCCAGTACTGATGTTCCCAACACTGATGATCGCGACACTGATCGCGCTTGCACTATCCGGGGCGGTCAAAGCCGAGACCGCGCTCGAGAAAATCGAGCGGGAGCTGATCGCAGACCATGACATCCAACAGATCAGCAACCAAGTGGTGTTCGACGACTTAACCGCCGACGACTCCACCCTGGTTTTGTTTGACACACGCGGCGCGGAAGAATTTGCTGTCAGTCACTTAACCGGCGCCATTCGGCTGGATCCCGAGACTACAGCCGAGGCGTTTTTTGCAGCCTATGCACCCCTCTTGCTAACCAAACAAGCGGTGTTCTATTGCTCCGTCGGGCGCCGCTCAACGGCTTTGGCATTGACCATCGCGCGCCAGATTCGACCACTAGACACTATCAAACCACCCGCCAATATGATCGGTGGCATCTTCCGCTGGCACAATGAGTCAAAACCGCTGGTTAATGCCAACGGTGCAACGGACAAGGTTCATCCTTATAGCTGGTACTGGAAGCGCTTACTCAAGTATCCAGCCAAAGCGGCTAGCAAGCCCTAACCTGACATTAACGCCCTGTGTATTGTGGCGGCCGTTTCTCCAGAAACGCACGCATGCCTTCTTTTGCGTCACTGGTTCGTGAACACATGAGCTGATTTCGGTTTTCGATCGCCATGGTCGCCTCCAGGCCCGCCGCATCAATGGCGATGTTCAAGCCCTCCTTGGTGAGGCGCAAGCCCATCGGCGAAGTGGTGAGCATATCGTCAACATAAGACTGGGCGGCCGCATCCAATTGATCATCGGGCACAACCTCGGAGACCAGATTGGTACGCAAGGCTCTTTCGGCATTGATAAAACGCCCCGTCAGCATGAGCTCAGAGGCGACAGAGGTACCCACCAGGCGCGGCAGAAAATAGCTCGAACCCATATCGCAGGCCGACAAGCCCAACCGAATAAAGGCCGCATTCATACGGGCTGATTCGCCGGCAATGCGAATATCTGAGGCCAGCACAAAGGAAAAACCACCACCACAGGCCGCACCCTGAACCAGCGAGATAATCGGCTGTGGACAGCGTCGCATGCGGATATACACCTCGGCGAGGTAGCCTTGAAAACCCATACCGCCGCTGAACGGCGCCTCAAAGTTGCCTGACTGGGAAGCCTTGATATCTAAACCGGCACAGAATGCCCGACCCGCACCCTTCATCACCACAATGCGGGTCTCGGGGTCCTCGCTCAGACCGCCAAAATAGTCTCGCAGCTCGGTGACCATAGGCGTATTGATGGCATTCAGCGATTCCGGGCGGTTCAGTGTCAGCCAATCAACCTGGCCTTTTTTTTCGATACTGATGGTTTCATAGTGACTCAATGGATCATTCCTCTTAGGCATAAATTATTTAGTTCGACGAGCTGGTCTACCCTGGCTGCTACCATTGAATCGTGGCCGGAAAGAACTCGGCTATCAGCGTTTGGTAATAGCCTTGCAGCTGCTCGATATCTGGCGGCGCATGCCCCTTGGAGTAAAGGTCAAAGGGCTGAAACAGTTTGACCCATTGAAATAGCTCGCGGTCTTGATCATTCATTAGGTAATCATAGGCGCCAGCGGAATGAGCGCTGTAGAAACTGTGGTAGCGGATAATATATTGAGCTTCTAGGGGCAGGTAAGCGCGAGTGACCCGGTAAAGATATTCATCGTGACCGAAGGACATTGTCACCTTGTCTAAACCACATTCAGGGGCATAGATGCCGAGCTGGCCTTGATAATCGGGATTCATCTGATCCGGGTTCGCCGCAAAAAAATCGGCATACACGATGTCGGCCGAAAATTCACAACCCAGCGGAAAGGTATCGCCCACGACCGCCCATTGAGGCTCGCCATGCAAACACAGTATTTTGCCCAGATCGTGAATCAAACCGGTGAGTTGAAACCAGCGTGGATGACCCGCCTGACGAATAGCCTCGGCGGTCTGCAACAGATGCTGAATTTGCGACAGGCTCGTATCGGGATCGCTATCATCGACGAGGGTATTGAGCAGCTCACAAGCCTGCCAAATCCCCATACGAGCCAGATTCAAGGCGCCATATTGTTCGATCTTCGCGCGTGCAAATGCCAGGGTCTGGTATTTGTGGTTCAGCCGGTAAAACTCGGCAACAGGATCAGTGCCATGAATCGATTCACGGCTACTGTAATCTCTGAACTGATCTTCGTCTTGGGTGCCGGTCATTTCGCGCTTGCCTGTTTGCGGTTAAGCAGAATTAACCACCTATAAATCCCGAGGTCAATGATTGGCCATTAAACACGGATTCCACAGACAACTTTTACCGACTTTTATTAAATTTTACCCTAGACTCTCAGTCCATCCACAGTACACTCGAGTCTTCACTCAACATCTGGGAGTCCCGATGACCGAGACCGAAAGCACATTCACGACGCTGGAATATAACGCTGCCATGGCAGCGTATCAGCGCCAGGGCGAAGCGCTACGCGACAGAATCGGCAATCGCGGGCCCTTGTTACTGGACGCACACGGTAAGCTGCATCCCGATATACTGGCGGCCTATTGGCAGCACGGCTTCTATGTTTTCGACAACGTGATTGCTGATGATGAGCTTGCTGCCCTGCGCGCCGACATCGACTTTTTGCTTGACCATGCACCCACTGGCCGTGGCGCGCAGTTTGACAACCAAGGCCGGCCGGCGTTTGGCACCGAGTTCAAACAGAATCCCTACTCCTTCGTTAAACCACTATCAGATCCTTGGGGCGGGACCGACTTACTGGGCGGCCGCCACCCAACCCGCATGCGTGAACCGAGCGCCGCCGCCGATGCACCCAAAGAAGTGGTGCATATCATGGGGGGTATGTGCCAAACCATGCCGTCGGGATTGCGCTTGTATGGTCATCCCGACTTGCTCACCATTGCCGAGGGCATTAATGGCGCGGATTTCGTTCCTTACAATGATGCCACCTTCGTCAAGCTGCCCGGCCTTGGGGGTTCGGTTTCCTGGCATCAAGATGGCGTCACCCATTGGGATTCGCCAAACTGGGATGAAGGCATCCACGGCTTCAACTTCCAGGTGCAGCTGTACCCCAGCACCATCGCCAACTGTCTGTGGGTGATGCCAGGCACCCATAAGTTGGGCCGAGTCGATATCAAGGCTTTAGTCGCCGAGCATCACGGATCTGACCAGTTACCCGGCGCTGTGCCGCTGACCTGCAAGGCCGGCGACGTCACCATTGTTAACCGACAAATGCTCCACGGGTCCTTTGCCAACACCTCTGCAGATATTCGAGTCTCTATGACATTTGGCTTTCATCGACGGCGATCGGTGCTCGGCGCCCGCGGCGCGCTGACCCAGAAGTCCAGTGAGGTCTACGACGAGCAGCGTATTTTTCAGCGATCCAGCGTGATCGCGGTTGCCATAGATGCTCGCGCCCAACATTACCCAGCAGAGAGACGTTATCAGTATCAGCCTTTTATTGGCCTGGAAGACGAGTACCGGTATAGCAACGCCATGTTCGAACAAGTCATTCGCGACTACAACTTGAAGGATTTATCGATCTAAGAATATCGATCAGCGGCGATGTTCATCTGGGCTGGTCCATGGTGGGCTTGCACGCGTCACATCCAATGAAGGAATTCATCAACATCTCCACTTAGCCATAACATCGAGAGGCACATTCCATGAAAACAGCCATTATTATTGGCGTCGGACCCTTTGAAGGCGTCGGCGGCTACCTCTGCGACTATGCCGCCAAACAGGGCTTACACGTTATCGCTGCCGGCCGCACACAAACCAAACTCGATGCCGTGGTCAGCCAGGTTAAAGCAAACGGTGGCCAGGCCACCGCGATAGTCTGCGACGCCACGGTAGAGGCCGAGGTGATCGATCTGGTCCGCCAGGCCGAGGCTATCGGTCCCGTTGACCTTGCGGTTTACAACGCCGGCAACAACTTCAACGGCGATTTCCTCACCATGGAAGCTGAGTTTTTCGAGAAATGCTGGCGGGTCTGTACTCTCGGTGGTTTTTTGTTTGCTCGAGAAACCCTTAAAGTCATGCAAGATCGCCAGGCGGGTACTTTGCTGTTTACCGGCGCCAGCGCGTCGATGCGCGGCAAACCTCGATTTGCCCCGTTCACCGCTGCGAAAGCCGGGTTGCGCGCCATGGCCCAAAGTCTGGCGAGGGAATTTCAGCCCCAGGGTATTCATGTTGCCCATGTAGTGATTGATGGTGGCATTGCCGGCGAAAAAATCATCAAGGGTGTGCCGCGATTCGCTGAGCGCGCCGGTGAAGACGGTCTGGTGAGTCTGCACGGTATTGCCCAAGCCTATATGTATCTTTACCAACAGCCCAAAACGGCCTGGAGTCATGAATTAGACTTGCGGACCTTCAAAGAAAATTTCTAAGGCCCCTTGAGCGCTCGGTGGATTCAATACCACCGGCGCACATCAATACTCTTCAACCCTGACTTTAAGACCCATGCGGCTTTATTGCGGGTTTTGTGCCACTAGAAAACCTCGTCCCAGAATATGGTCAGAGATTTTTTCCGCCATCATAATGACCGGCGCATTGGTATTGCCGCCAATCAGCGTCGGCATCAATGACGCATCAACCACACGCAAGCCCTCCAGACCATGCACCTGACCATGCTCGTTAGTTACTGCCATGGCATCACTGCCCATCTTGCAGGTACCAACGGGATGGTAGAGGGTCTCCGCCGTTGCCTTGATCCACTCGTCTAATTGAGCATCGTCATCAATATCAACTTCTGGACCTGGCTTGAGCTGCCGGCCTCGATAATCATCAAAGGCCTTTTGCATAAAGACTCGTCGAGTCTCTCGAAAACCATTGCGCAGATCGACGATATCCTGTGCCGCCGACAAGTAGTTCGGGTGCAGTGCCGGCGCGTCCGCTGGATCAGCACTCTTTAAAGTCAAATAGCCCCGACTCTCAGGCCGACAACCATAGACGATGCTCGAAAACCCATGCTCTGGAGTGATACCTGCTCGCCCATGCGTATCGGCCATCGCTGCAGACACATAATGCAACTGCATATCCGGCAAGGCCTTATCGGGGTGCGACTTAATAAAGGCGCCACCGGCGGTAGGTGGGTAGGATGCATCTCCTGTGCCCCACAGCAGATACTTAATCCCAGCAAGCGCGGTGCGCCACCACACCGCTGAACGATGTAATGTAATTGGCTGGGTACAGGCAAACTGACTGACAACACCCAGATGATCCTGCAGGTTTTGTCCCACACCCGGCAAGTCATGCACCATCGCTATACCGTGGGGCGTAATTTCACCGGGCGCACCCACGCCGCTACGCAGCAGAATCTGGGGCGAGTTCAGCGCGCCAGCCGAAAGAATGACTTCCTTGTTGGCTCTGGCCACCCGTTTTTCTCCCGCCACCAGATATTCGATGCCAACAGCTTTTTTGCCCTCAAAAATGACACGATCGACGGTAACATTCTCCTGAGTCTCCAGGTTCGGTCGATCAAGGACAGGATGTAAATAGGCACTCGCCGCACTGTTTCGCTTTGAACCTTTGATCGTATGTTCATAGCGGGAGAAACCTTCCTGCTGCCGACCATTGAAGTCCTCGGTGAGGGGAAATCCTGCCTGGGCACCACCTTCCACAAATTTATCCAGCAATATGTCATCGGTACGGTCAGACTTTTTGACGTGCAAAGGGCCCCCATGACCATGATATTGCTGGTCACCCTCACCAGAGAAATTCTCGGCACGTTTAAAATAGGGCAGGACACTCTCATAAGACCAGCTGGTATTACCCAGCTGGCTCCAGTGATCGTAGTCCCAGGCATTACCTCGAATGTACACCATCGCATTAATGGCAGACGATCCACCCCAACCTCGACCGCGAGGCCAGTATAGATTGCGGTTATTCAGATTTGGCTCGACTTCCGTTTCAAATCCGTAATTGTGATCATTCGCCTCGGGGACCAGTTGGGCAAAACCCGCAGGCATATGGATAAAGGTATTGTTGTCGCGGCCACCCGCTTCCAGCAACAGGACTGAACGAGTGTCATCTTCAGTAAGACGGTTGGCGAGCACACAACCGGCACTGCCCGCCCCGACAATAATATAGTCTGCTTGTTTCACTGGGATCAACCTTTGGGAAATTTCGCCAAAGTATACTGCAATGTTGCGTATCTTACCCCCGGCGGGTTATGTTGAGCATCGCGACGAACCCCGGCCATGCCACGGCGGCATTCAGACTGGGGTGCAAGGCGGCTGCGCCCTTTGCTCACAACTGGAAACAGACCCGTGTATAAACTAATGATAATTCTCCTGATATCTCTGGGCCTGCTCATTTCTACCAGCCTCAGGGCGGCGCCACCCTCGGCCGACGATCTGGCCTTTCGAGCGGTCTATAAAGAGTTGGTTGAAATTAATACCACCCTGTCAGGGGGCAGTTGTACTGTCGCCGCCCATGCTATGGCGGATCAGCTCAGGGCATCAGGCATCGAAGATGCTGACATCCACATTATTGTTGCCCCAGAATGGCCGGAACAGGGCAATCTGGTGGCAATCTTGCATGGCAGCTCGCCGGATAACGAGTCCATTCTGCTGCTCGCCCATATTGATGTAGTGGAAGCCAATCGGGCTGATTGGGAGCGAGACCCCTTCACCCTTATCGAGGAAGACGGCTATTTCTTCGGCCGCGGCACCGCTGATGATAAATCCATGGCAGCCATTTTTGTTGACGTCATGAAAGGCCTGAGCGAGTCGAAATTCCCTTTGAGTCGCAACGTCAAGCTGGCATTAACTTGTGGTGAAGAAACACCGAACACATTTAATGGCGCCAGCTATCTGATACAGCATCATCGAGAACTGATCGACGCCAGCTTCGCGCTTAACGAGGGTGGTGGCGGCCGACTCGACAGCGCCGGCAAGCCCTTGTACAACGGCATACAAGCGGGCGAAAAGCTCTATCAAGATTATCAGTTCGAAGTGCGCAACCCCGGCGGTCATTCCTCCAGACCCCGCGCCGACAATGCGATTTACCAATTAGCCGCAGCACTTGAACGGGTTTCACAGCACGCCTTTCCGATCGAATTCAACAGCACGACTCGCGGCTTCTTTGCGCGGATGGCCAAGCTCACCGCCGAGCCGCAGGTAGCCACAGACATGATCGAAATTCTGACCACGCCGCCCAACTCCGAAGCTCTGGCGCGAATGACGAAAATACCAAGCTACAATTCCATACTGCATACTACCTGCGTGACAACCCTGGTGACTGCCGGCCACGCCAAGAATGCGCTACCACAACGGGCGAGTGCGAACGTCAACTGCAGAATATTCCCTGGCAACACACCCGAGGAGATTCGCCTGGCACTCGAGCAGGTGGTGAACGATGCTGGCGTGGTTATCACCTTTGCGGCTCCGCCTGAAAAAACCTCACCGCCACCGGCGCTGACAGCTGATATTTTGGGCCCCATTGAGGCTTTGACAGAACAAATGTGGCCTGGCGTTCCCGTTATACCCAGTATGATCGCGGGCGGTACGGATGGTCGTTTTCTCACACCAGCGGGTATTCCAACCTATGGCGTCAGCGGCCTGTTCACCCAGCCGAATGAAGTTAACGCCCACGGTTTGAACGAGAAGGTGCTGGTAAAATCTTTGTATGACAGCCGCAAATTTCTAGAGCAACTCGTTAAGCTGTATGCGGGCTGGCCAGCACAGGATACTGAATAAACAGAAAGTTCACTGGACAGAAAGCTTAATGGACAAAAAGCCCAATAGACAAAAACTCAATAGACAAAAGCTCAATAGACAAAAGCTCGATGGGTGATTAGTCGGCTCGCGCTGACGACAGCCCTGTCGGGACAGACTCAATCCCATGGCAAACAGCACAACTGTGCATCATTTCTCTCAGGCACGATAAATTCATTTCATTATGGTTGGTAATATGCGGCTTTTCTTAAAATATGCTTCTACTTGTGGTTTTCTCTCAGTGGTCCTGCTACTCAGCAGTTGTAGCCCAAACGTTACTGACCGGCCAGCGATGCCCATCAACGACTGGTTCGACGCCCGCTATGAGGAAGAATTACAGTTTTCACCCATCAGTCTGAGCTATATGGGCCGCAAGGATCGGAATGACGAACTAGGTGATTTCAGCTACGAGGCGTTCAAACAGCGTCTCGCCTGGAAGCAACAAACAGTCGAGGCGCTCGGCAGCCTGTACGACTACGAGAGCCTGACTGCCGAGGAGCAGACGTCTTTTGACATCTGGACCTATCAATACGAGCAGATGCTCAAGGCCGAACCCTTTTTTTATAGTGGCCTGACCTTCGACCAGATGAACGGCGTGCAAAATTTTCTACCGACTTTTTTGATCAATATTCACAAGGTTGATAACGCGGCGGACATGCAGGCCTATATCGCCCGTGTCAAAGCCGTGGCACTGCGCATGAATGAATCCTTAGACAACGCCAAGCGGTCATCGGCCCTGGGCGTCACTTCACCGGGCTTTGCGCTCCAAGGCGTGATCCAACAATCCAATGCCATTATCACCGGCGCACCTTTTACCAGTCATGAGCCAGGCGATGCCCCTGTTGCCGACAGCGCGATCTGGGCTGATATGAAGCAGGAAATTGCGGCTTTGATTGACGCAGCAGAAATCACTCAACCGCAAGCCGACGCATTACTGGCCAACGCGCGACTGGCCCTGCTAGAAGATTTTCAGCCGGCTTACCAACGCATCATCAACTGGGCTGAGGCCGAGCAGGATAAGGTACCCAGTCAATCTACCGGCATTGGCAATCAGCCAGATGGCGTCGCCTACTATCAATATCGGCTGGCCAACCAAACCACCACTGACCTAAACGCCGCCGACATTCACCAAATCGGCCTGGATGAAGTGGCGCGCCTACGGGGCGAGATGACCTTGATCATGCAGGAGGTGAACTTCACGGGTGACCTGGATAGCTTTCTGGACACGGTGCGCGACGGTGACTGGAACTATTACCCGAATACCGATGACGGCCGCCAGGCCTATCTGGACGACGCTACTGCGGCTATTGAGACACTAAAACTACAGATACCTAATTACTTTGGTCTGTTGCCGAAGGCTGACCTAGTCGTCAAACGGGTCGAGGCATTTCGAGAGCGAGATGGTGCCGCACAACACTACTATCGTGGCACAACAGATGGTTCACGCCCCGGCGTTTACTATGCCCACTTATCAGACATGACGACAATGCCGAAAAGCTTGATGGAAGTCGTCGCTTATCACGAGGGTATTCCGGGTCACCACATGCAAATTTCCATTGCTCAGGAACTGCAAGGCCTGCCGTTATTTCGCACCCGCGCCGGATTCACCGCCTACAGTGAGGGTTGGGGGCTTTACGCTGAAGTACTGGCGAAGGAAATGCCAGGAACCTACATGGACCCTTATTCGCGCTTTGGTCAACTGACCTCCGAGATCTGGCGGGCGATCCGCCTGGTGGTAGACACGGGCCTACACGCTCAGGGCTGGACTGAGCAAGAAGCCATCGATTTTTTCATGGCCAACTCGCCACAGCCGTTGGAGAACGTCCGATCAGAAATACAGCGCTACATCATCATGCCGGGCCAGGCCACGAGCTACAAAATCGGTATGCTGAAAATACAAAGCCTGCGGGCCAAGGCGGAACTGGCCTTGGGCGCAAACTTTGATCTTAGCGCCTTTCACGACACTATACTCGGCGGCGGAGCGCTACCTCTTTCAATACTCGAACGTCGGGTCGACCGTTGGATCACTGAAATGCAAAAGTCGGCCTAAAACATGACG
>DGOD01000333.1:5788-34947 GCA_002389265.1 Gammaproteobacteria bacterium UBA4475 | reverse complement strand
AACCCACCATAATGTTTCGATACGCCCTGCGCCTGAACAACGATACTCATGCCTTAATACTCCTGGTCGCTAGTAATGTAGAGGCAGACAATCCCAACCGCACAATCTTATCGCTGATTCGGGGCCACTCTTGGGTCAAAAATTTCTCTCGCTCGACAGTCACTAGGCGCTCGCTGGCACCTTCTGTTACAAACATGCCCAGACCACGGCGCTTTTCCACGAGGCCATCGTCTACCAACAATTGGTAGGCCTTGGAGACTGTAATAGGGTTAATTCGATGATCACTGGCAATCTGCCGAACCGACGGCAATGGGTCGCCGTCATGGTAGATGCCTTCCAGCATCAACTCGATAATGCGGTCTCGTAACTGCCGATAGATGGGGTCTGTATCGTTCCAGCTGATTTGCATCAGTTATTAGCCATATAGTTATGTGGTGTTGTAGTTAACTATAACACTATAGCTAAAACCGTCAACCCCTTCAACCAATAAGTTGCTGGCAAGCCCAAACAATTAGAGATTGACCTAGCGGATTAATTTAGAGAATCAACTCACCGCCTCGCCAGCCGCCTGACTGATGAGCCCGGTGATCACCGCGACACTATCACGAACCTCAAAGGTGGCCAGTCGGGCTGCGATCTCGGCACGCTGCGAGTAAATCTTGTGAACGCTGCTTAGTAGAGCGCTCTGACTCAGTTGATCCTCAAACAGCACCTCACTCATGCCGGCCTCCTGAAATATCCTGGCATTAATCAGTTGATCACCGCGACTTGCCGCCGCGGTCAAAGGCACCAAAATGTGGGGCGTGCGGGTGATCAGCAATTCATAAATACTGTTCGCACCGGCTCTCGAAATGACCAGGTCGGCCGCAGCAAGCACGTCGCCAAAACCGTCCTGAATATATTCACGTTGAACATAGCCGGACCTGGCGTCTAGATTCGAATCGAGATTACCTGCCCCCACGACATGCACCAGATCAAACTGCTCGAGCAGGTCCACCAGACTCTGGCGGACCAATTGATTAATCACGTTTGCACCAAGACTGCCACCAAACACCAGCAACAGTGGCTTTTCCCCGGTGAGCCCAAGCTCGACTCGGCCCCGCGACGGATCACCGAGCAACAGACTGCTTCTCACCGGTGATCCCGTAACAACAACCTTACCCACTGGCAGATGCTCGGCCGTCTGGGGGAAATTGACACAGATCCAGCGAGAAAATGGAAAGCACAACTTGTTTGCTAGCCCAGGGGTCATATCCGATTCATGACTGATCACCGGAACGCGGCAGACCCACGCGGCGATAACCAGCGGCACCGCCACAAAGCCGCCTTTGGAAAACACAACATCAGGCTGCAGTCGCACGCACAACCACAGGCTCTGTAGAAAACCCCAGACAATAAACACGGGGTCGATGAAATTTTGCCAGGAAAAATACCGCCGCAGTTTACCGGTCTTAATGCCATGGAAAGGAATATTCAACGGTTCGATCAGCTGACGCTCTATCCCTGTGGGCGAGCCCACATAGTGGATATCCCAGTGCTTGGCCTTCAGTGCGTCAATTAGCGCCATATTGGGCGTCACATGACCGGCTGTACCACCACCGGTAAATATTACTCGCTTACTCACTGCCAGACTCTCAAAGGTAGAACTCAAAAGGTAGCACTCACAAACTCAGGATTTGTTTGGCGAAGGGGATCGTTATTTTTTTCTGATAGCGCAAAGACTCAAGCTCTAAACGCTCCAACATTTTGACTAGGTTGCTCATATCTCGTGCCGCACGACTCATAATATATTGACCAACATCATTATTCAGGACGAAGCCTCGATCTTTGGCCCGCTGCTGCAAGACGGCGAGTTTCTGCTTATCATTGAGCGCATCTGTCTCGACAGCGATGGCGCCCAACAGTCGCGAGTGCAGGTCCGGCAATTTGACGGGCAGCTGGCGAGCCGACTGATGGGCCGCGATAATGATTCTTTTGCCACCGTCCTTGATGCCATTGATCAAATGAAACAGGGCTTCTTCCCAGTCTTGCTGGCCAACAATCAAATCAACATCGTCGATACAGACCAGCGGCATAGCATCGAGTTGCTGCAGAATCTCCGCCGACAATTTATCGAGGTTAGTCAGGTAAATACCGCCTGTGACGCCCTGACAACAAGCCTGTAGCAAATGGCTCAGTCCCGTTTGATGTGGACCCCACAGGTAAACCAACTGACCTGGATGAGCAAGTCGCGTTTTGGCTTCCCCCACATAATTGGCGAAGGTAGCATCATCGCGCAAGGTGATATCCAGGGCTAATTGTCCAGTTACGTTTTTCAAATCAGGATTCGTCTCGAACTTCGTAATAATGACTATCCTTATAGCGATCATAGATATGGCGGACGAACACCATGATGACCGCGGCAATAGGCAGCGCCAACAAGACACCAACAAAGCCAAACAACTGACCACCGGCGAGAATGGCGAAAATAACGGCTACGGGGTGCAGACCAATTCGATCACCCACCAACATGGGCGTCATCACAGAGCCCTCTAACAACTGACCAAAACCAAACACCAAGAATACATAAAGCAACGGTAATGGTTCCTGAAATTGCAGCACGGCGGCAATACAGGCAGCCAAGATACCAACAATGAAACCCAGATAAGGCACCAAACTTGCCAACCCGGCCAGCATGCCAATCAATAGGGCGAGGTCAAGCCCCATGATGGACAAACCTAGGGCGTAGATGCACCCCAATAGAAACATGATCAGTAGCTGGCCACGCATGAAGGCACTCAGAACCTCATCACATTCTTTAATCAGATTCACTGCGGTGACTTCAAACTGGCGAGGTATCATATTGTGGATCCTCTCAACCAGCAGATCCCAGTCTCGCAGTAAATAGAATGCCACCACCGGAATCAGCGCAAAGTTCATCAACCAACCCAGCAGGGTCAAACTAGAGGACGTAACTTCTGCCAATATGCGACCCGCCAGTCCGCCGGCCTGTTGCCAGTTTTGCGCCAGCCGGGCCTTGAGCTCCACGAGTTTAATGTCGAACGGGTCGACGCCAAAGTTCTCCAGCAACACCGGACTAACGTGGAGTTGCAGCAACGCAAGGAGACTTGGGATATCTTCGATCAAACGGCCTATTTCACGCGTCAGCATCGGTAACAGGATAAGGAAGGCTACGCCCACTAGCACAAAGAAAACCGCGAAGACGAGCAAAACAGCACTGGATCTGCCCAGCTTGTAGCGCTGCAACCTATCCACGACTGGGTCACCCACGTACGCCAGCGCCAGCCCGACTAGAAACGGCGTTAGTATGGGCTGGAGCAGGTAAATCAGCAGGAACAGGCCTGCTACGCTCAACAGCAAGAGTAATTTTTGCGTACTAGTCATAACCAATGCGGGCGTACCTTATGAAAGTAACTTAGTGAGA
Source organism: Gammaproteobacteria bacterium UBA4475 (assembly GCA_002389265.1). Taxonomy (GTDB): domain Bacteria; phylum Pseudomonadota; class Gammaproteobacteria; order Pseudomonadales; family Azotimanducaceae; genus UBA4582. The sequence goes on along the minus strand of DGOD01000333.1, from coordinate 31,523 downwards.
GTAACTTAGTGAGAGTAGCTTAGTGAGAACAAATTAATAAATACTGGCTTTGACGAATATGACCCGGTACTCGGGTTACAACAACCAACGATAGTGCAATGCCCCATCTCCACGCATCAGGCTACCGTCATTCACCAATAGCATCTTGTCATCCAGTTGAATAATCTCGATCAACTGCTGACTCTGCCCTTCTGTAACCAGGCGCAGCCGCAGTTCTCGACCACTCACTTCCACAACCGTGCTGTTGAGTACCGGGCCCAACGACTCCAGGTATTGGCTAACCTGCGCATAATCATCAAGATCGTCAATGCCATCCACACTGACCAAAATACTACCCCGGGAAGAATCTAGCGCGTAACGAGCCGCCAGATCATCAACCAGATGATCAACCATATCTGCCATCAGTTCATCTTCAGAAAACCCGCTGTTATCAAACTCCCGCCAATTACCGTCCAACCGGTAGGACCAGAACCCAACCCAACGCCCCATCGGGTCCTGCTGGATCCGGCCAGACAGCACCACATCAGGCTTGTAACGGGCTGAAGCCTGCTCAACTCTACCCAAAAAAGCCCCCCAGACCTCGGCGCTCGATAACTGACTGGCGTCCTCAAGATCCAAAAGCGGATATAAAACCGGCACCCCACGAAATTTGGCATGGGTATTCAGGGCAGCGGACAGTTGGGATGCATCCTGCTCAGACAGCAGACGCCGACTGCTTCCATCGGATACGGCCAGCCAGGCCAAAACACTCGGCCGGTTACTACCCCATACCGGAAACCCAGCCTGGCGCAGTAAACGGGCAATTGCACTGGGCTCGAAGGTCAGACGTAAAATTCTGGCCGGCACTTGTTCATCACCAATCTGCAGCAAACGATCTGTCGACTCAAAGCTGTACTGGTAATAGTAAGACTCGGGATGCTGCAGAGCGGCAGCCACTTGTGGACTGACTTCAATGGCTCGACTTCCCGACGCGCGCACGAGGACCTGCAGCAATCCCGCACGAGCACCACTGATCAGCTGTGCGTCATCCTGCGAATTGACGAGCACCTCCGCGACGTACAGGTCCTCAACATTGACCGCACTGACGGACTGAATCCAGAGGCCCAACACCAGCGCCAAAACACCTTGACGCCAGCCAGACCCGTACCAAAATGAACTCTTATTAATTTGCAGCATCCTTATAATATGCGGGCCCAGCATGCAGGCTTGTCTTGTGTAAACCTTTCTAACAGCAATCGCCCGGCATTGATAACCTCGTACTGAACCATGCTTAAAGTAGACCCATCCCGTTCATGAATCGTTCAGTCACTGACTGTTAGCATTGATTTTTACATATTTTCTCGACTATTGTGCCTGCTACAGAGCAAAACCGTTCTATCAAGTTAACCTAAGACGACCTGTTGCCAGCGACCCATCCCTGCTCGCTAAAGTGCCGCTCAGGTCGGAATTGTCATCGACTAAACAAGGATTTACAAGCAAGTTATGCTCTACACCACGCTCAATCGAACCGGATATGCGCTTCTGACCAGGGTCTTAATCGCACTCTCCCTGGGCCTCAGTCTCTGGATTCAGCCAGCCACCGGTGTCGAGGCAGCCGCCGACAACATCACCATGACAACCACGACCTCAGTAATCCTGCCACCAACTGCCCCGTTTCAAGTGACGCCAACGCCTTTCAGAGCCGTCTACGAGGCCGATTACAAAGGCCTGCCCATTCGCGCCACGGGTATTCGAGAGCTGAAGCAAACTGGTGACAATCAATTCACCTTGTCCTCTACAGCCACTTCGTTTTTTGCTTCAGTCAGCGAGGAGTCGAACTTTACGCTGACCCCGGAGAATCGTCTGATGCCCGTCGAGTATCAGTATCACCGCAAAGGAATCGGCAAGAACCGAGATGCCAGTCTACGTTTCGACTGGCCGGCCCAACAGGTATTCAGTGACGCTCAGCCCACACCCTGGGCGCTGTCCATACCAATGGGCACTCTCGACAAACTGTCCTATCAATTGCAGATGCGCTATGAATTGTTGACGGCCTACCAACGGGGCCAACCCTGGCCCCCACTCGCTTACCAAGTCGCCGACGGCGGAGAATTGAAAACCTACAGGTTTGAGGTTCTGGGCGAGGAGAATGTGGATACACCCATTGGCCGTTTCACTGCGCTGAAGATTGCCCGGGTTCGCACCGATAGCGACCGCACCACCATATTTTGGCTCGCCCCGGCCTATGACTTCCTGCTGGTGCGCTTTCTCCAGGAAGAACAGAAGGGCGGCTTCGAACTGATACTCAAACAAGCCAATTTTCGCGGCGAAGTTGTCGCCGGCGCCTAATTGCACCCTTAGCCCAGGCCTACGTGCGAGGCAAGGTGACGCCAGTTTGGCCCTGGTATTTGCCCCCACGGTCCTTGTACGACATCTCACACACTTCATCAGACTCGAAAAACAACATTTGCGCCACGCCCTCATTGGCGTAGATCTTTGCGGGTAGTGTGGTTGTATTGGAAAACTCCAGTGTCACATGGCCTTCCCACTCAGGTTCAAGCGGCGTCACATTCACGATGATTCCGCAGCGGGCATAAGTCGACTTCCCCAAACAAATAGTCAGGACACTGCGTGGGATCTTGAAATATTCGACGGTCCTCGCCAGGGCAAATGAATTGGGGGGAATAATGCAGACATCACTTTTGATGTCCACAAAACTTCGATCATCGAAAGCCTTGGGGTCAACCGTCGCAGAGTGAATATTGGTAAACACCTTGAAGTCGCTTGAACAGCGCACATCGTAACCATAACTTGATGTCCCATAGGAAATCAGGCGCTGGCCGCCAGACTCCTTCACCTGTCCCGCCTCGAAAGGCGATATCATGTCATGTTCCTGCGCCATTTGGCGGATCCAGCGATCTGATTTTATTGCCATTATTTCCTCTATGCCGATAAGTCTGCGACGCCCTCGAGCATCTCATAAGAATGAATTTAGATGCTAATAGATTAGTCTTCGATAATTTGAATCATTGGCCCAGCGTCCACATTATTATCTAATGCCACCAGAATCTCCTGCGCCATGGCGCGGAACAGCTGGCTCGTCTCACTGTTAGGACCAGCCACCAACGGCGGCTGACCGCCGTCAGCCTGCAGACGAATATCCATTGACAAGGGTAACCTGGCTAACATCCGAACTCCGTACTCTGCGGCGATTGCGTCACCACCACCCTCACCAAAAATAGCTTCATGATGGCCGCACTCGCGACACACGTGGGTGCTCATATTTTCGACTACACCCAACAACGGCACCTCGACCTTACGAAACATTTCGATGCCTTTACGAGCATCCAGCAGCGCGATATCCTGCGGCGTCGTGACGATAACGGCGCCGGCCAAAGGTACATTTTGAGCCATCGTTAGCTGAATATCACCCGTTCCAGGCGGCATATCCACGACCAGAACATCGACAGCCTGCCAGTCTGTCTGCGTCAATAGTTGTTGTAAGGCGCCACTGGCCATAGGACCACGCCACACCGCTGGTGTCCGATCCGATGCAATGAAGCTCATGGACATACACTGGAGTCCGTGGGCAATGATCGGCTGCAACAGATCATTGCTAACCTCTGGTTTCGTACCCGCCGGCACGCCCATCATTAAACCTTGGCTCGGTCCGTAAATGTCGGCGTCCAGCAAACCAATGCGCCGGCCTTCCGCTGCCAGGGCCAAGGCCAGATTGGCCGCCACGGTAGATTTACCCACACCGCCTTTACCGGATGCGACCGCTATCACCTGTTTTACGCCAGGCAGAATGAACTTCTTTACTGTTGAACTGTTAATAACCTGCTCCACTCTATTACACTAAAATAACTGAATTCTAACCAGAATGCGGCTAGATCAACATGCCCGGCTCGAAGCGCAACCGCGGCTCTCTCACCGAGCACCCAAACTGCAACACCTGGAGCGTCAAACTATGCATCTAACCAAACTGACCCTGGGCTTTTTAGCCTGTTGTTTGCTCGCCAACAACTCCTTGGCGGCCAACCTATTACATCATAACTCAGCGCTTCAGGAATCATTAGGCTTTCCGTTCTCAGAGGCAGTTCAGGTTGGCGATACGCTCTATCTGTCAGGTCAAGTAGGCAACATTCCCGGTACAAGCGAATTGGTTGCCGGCGGCGTCGGTCCTGAGGTCGTACAAATACTTACGCAGATCAAATTGACGCTGGAACGCTACGGTTCCGACATGGACCATGTGGTCAAGTGCACCTTGTTTCTGGCCGACATCAATGACTGGCCAGCAGTGAATGCCATCTACCGCCAACATTTCAAGGCACCCTATCCTGCTCGCAGCGCGCTGGCGGCATCAGGACTGGCCTTGAACGCTGCCGCTGAAATCGAATGTATTGCTGTGGTCAAGCCATGATACGACGCTGCGAACGCGGAATTTCTGCTCAAACGAGACCTGATTAGCTTTGATTTGTTCCCTCAGCCTCGAAAGCATGAAATTAGCAGCGCAGAAGCACCGTCAAAGGATGAAATTCCGCCCCGTCCTCAGTATATTGGCACCCTCTAGAATCACCTACTGCAGCTTTACATGGAAAAACGTCACATTCTTGTCACCAGCGCGTTGCCGAACGCCAATGGCTCTATCCACCTAGGCCACCTTCTGGAACATATTCAGACCGATATCTGGGTGCGATTTCAGCGTATGCGTGGCCACGAGTGCATCTATGTGTGCGCGGATGATACCCACGGCACCGCCATCATGCTCAAAGCTGAGGAGCGCAATCTCAGCCCTGAAACACTAATCAGCGAAATCAAGGCCGAACATGAACAAGATTTTCGCAATTTTCTAGTCAATCATGACAATTACTATTCAACCCACTCGGACGAAAACCAGGCATTCTCGTCGCTGATCTATGAGCGCCTCAAAGCCGCCGGTGAAATCAACAGCAAAACCGTCAATCAATTGTATGACCCTGAACGAGAAATGTTTCTCGCCGACCGATTTATCGTCGGTAGTTGTCCGAAGTGCAAAGCCGAGGGTCAATATGGTGATAATTGCGAGGTCTGTGGTGCGACCTACGACGCCATGGACCTGATCGACCCAAAGTCGAAGATCTCCGGTGCTGAGCCCGTCATTCGTGAATCCACCCATTTTTTCTTTGCCTTGTCGCATTTCACTGAATTTCTCCAAACCTGGACTCGCAGCGGCACGCTCCACGAGCAGGTTGCCAACAAGTTATCTGAGTGGCTAGATGCTGGTTTACAGGACTGGGATATTAGCCGTGACGCGCCCTATTTCGGCTTTGAAATTCCCGGTGAAAAAGGCAAGTACTTCTATGTTTGGTTAGACGCGCCAATCGGCTATATGGCCTCATTCAAGAACTACTGTGACAGGCACGATGACACCGACTTTGACGATTATTGGCGTGCCGATTCTGACTATGAAGTGCATCATTTTATCGGCAAGGACATTATCAATTTTCATGCACTGTTCTGGCCAGCCATGTTGAAAGTAGCCGGCTTCCGCACACCGACTCGCATTCATACTCACGGTTTTATTACCGTTAATGGCCAGAAAATGTCCAAGTCTCGCGGCACTTTTATCAATGCCCAAACCTATGCTGACAATCTAGCGCCGGAATATATCCGTTACTACTTCGCGACAAAACTGGGAAATAACATCGATGACATGGACATCAACCTCGATGACTTCGTTCTCAAGGTAAACTCAGATCTAGTAGGCAAGTTGGTCAACATTGCCAGTCGCTGCGCCGGGTTCATCAACAAACAATTTGATAATCAGCTGGCCGGCACCGCAACGACGCCACTGATCAATGAATTTCTGGCCGAGCGCGATAATATCGCCAATCTTTTTGAAGCCGGCGACTACAGTAAAGCCATGCGTGAAATCATGGCCATGGCGGACAAGGCGAACCAATACATCGCCGAGAAAAAGCCCTGGGCGATGATCAAATTGGCCGACCAGAAGACTGCAGTCCAGAACGTCTGTTCCGATGGTATCAATTTGTTTCGGATTCTAGCCACCTATCTGAAACCTGTCTTACCGCAGTTAGCTGAGCAAACCGAGGCATTTTTAAACATTCAACCGCTTTCCTGGCAAAGTCTGGAGGCACCCTTACTCAATCATCAAATCAATGTCTTCCAGCCGATGCTGAATCGCATTGATCCTAAGGCAGTCAACGCGATGGTCGAGGCCTCAATCGCACCGGTAGAAGTCAGCGAGACGCCTGACTCTGCCGTCAGTGCAAGGGACGCTGACTACATCACCATCGACGACTTCGCAAAGATTGACTTGCGGGTGGCTCTGATCACCCATGCTGAGCCTGTGGAGGGCGCAGACAAACTGCTGAAACTCACTCTTGATGTGGGCGACGAGCAGCGCACCGTTTTTTCCGGCATCAAGTCTGCGTACACGCCTGACGAACTCATTGGTAAAAGAACCGTCTTGGTGGCAAACCTAAAGCCCAGGACCATGAAATTTGGCATCTCGCAGGGCATGGTGTTGGCTGCCGGCCCTGGCGGCAAGGATATTTTCCTGATAGAAGCCGACAAGGGCGCAAGCGCCGGAATGAAAGTCACGTGAAACTGTAGCCAATCATGTCAGATGCACTGGTTATATTACTGGGCACTATTTTTGTTAACAATTTTGTCATGGTGCAATTTCTTGGCTTGTGCCCGTTTATGGGCGCGTCACAAAAATTTGACAGTGCTGTTGGCATGGCTGCCGCTACGACATTCGTCTTAACACTGGCGTGCGCTGTCAGCTATTTGCTTGAACATTACCTGTTGCAACCGCTCGGCCTTGAGTATCTGCGCATTATCACTTTTATCGTCTTAATCGCAGCGCTGGTGCAATTTGCTGAAATGGTCATTCGCGCCACCCAACCTTTGCTTTACCAGGTCCTCGGGTTGTTTATTCCGCTGATCACAACCAATTGTGCAGTACTCGGCGTGGCACTCCTGAACGTTCGGCATAATCACAGCCTGTTCGAATCTATCATTTACGGCTTTGGCGCAGCGTTGGGCTTCTCCATGGTGCTAATCACCTTCGCCGCTATGCGCGAGCGTCAGACCGCGGCCGATATTCCAGGCCCGTTTCGCGGCGCCGCAATTAATATGATCAGCGCCGGGCTGTTATCTCTGGCGTTTATGGGCTTCACCGGAATGAACGGATGAGCCTGTTGATTGGCACCTTAACGCTGACGGCTATTGGCGGCCTTTGCGCGCTGTTATTAGGCTATGCCGGGCGGCATTTCACCGCGGACAGCGATACCATCGTTGAGCTGATCAATGTGCGACTGCCACAAACTCAGTGTGCTCAGTGCGGCTATCCCGGCTGTCGACCTTACGCCCAGGCGATCGCCGAGGGTGACGCCATCAACAAATGTCCTCCGGGTGGTGAGTCGCTGATACGCGGTCTGGCTGAACTACTTGGCCGTGCGATAGTGCCCCTAGATGTCACCTATGGAGAATCGCAACCAACCAGAGTCGCGGTCATTCGTGAGGCCGAATGCATTGGCTGTACCCTTTGCGCTGTTGCCTGCCCGGTGGATGCGATCATTGGCGCACCACAGATGATGCACAGCGTCATCCGCCGTGACTGCACCGGTTGCGACCTGTGCCTGGAGCCCTGCCCGGTAGATTGCATCGACATGGTGCAGGTCGAAGCTGTCGAGATCACCCCCTTGCGGTTACCTCGCATTGGCCAGGATGCCCTGGATCTCGTTCAATACGACTGTATTCATTGTGGTTTGTGTGAACCCAGTTGCCCGCGAGAACTTGCACCTCAAACACTCTTCTGGCATCGCGCCGAGCCCGAACGCTTGCAGGATCTTAATCTCGGAGACTGTATTGAATGTCGACTGTGTGATCGAGTCTGTCCGAGTAACATCCCCCTCACCGCCTCATTCCAGGCAGCCAAACAGCATCAACGTCACTTGGACCTGCTAGCTGAAGAAGCACAGCAGGCACAAGCACGATTTGAACGACGAGAGCGAAGAATCAATCGCGTCCAGGCGCGGGTTCGCGCGCGACCCAGCAAACAGGACCGACAATCGCTGATCGACGGACTGCGGACCAAAAAATCATGAAACTCGACACCCAAAGGATCATGTTGAACGTCTTGCTCGCGCTAGTGCCTGGCGTTACTGCCTTGGTGTACTTCTTTGGTGCCGGAATTATCATCAATATCGTTGTTGCGGGGGTCACTGCCGTGACGACTGAAGCGCTTATACTGCGCGCTAGAGATCGATCATTAGACACGCTGCGGGACGGCAGCGCACTTCTGACAGCAGTGCTGTTGGCATTAGCGTTACCGCCCCTGCTACCCCTGTGGATGCTGGTCGCCGGCACCGCTTTTGCGATCATTTTTGGCAAGCAGCTTTATGGTGGGCTGGGCCATAACCCATTCAATCCGGCGATGGTGGGCTATGCTGCCCTGATCATCTCGTTCCCACTGGCGATGTCCACCTGGCCCGCCCTCGGCGAGCCCATGGCATTCTGGGATATTCTCATAACCAAGGCGATGCCGAATAGTGGCATTGATGCCGTCAGCGGCGCCACGGCACTGGATGTTCTAAAGTTTCGCGGCGCCTTGACCATCGATGAGACCTGGACTGCCACCCAGGGATTCGGCCAGCTGGCCGGTGTGGGCTGGGAATGGATCAATGCCGGATTCCTGATCGGTGGCATTTATTTATTGGCGACGCGCACTATCACGGCCATGGCCCCCTTGGGCATGTTGGTTGCACTGACTGTGTGTGCGGTACTGTTCTACGACTCTGGCAGTTCTCAAAGTCTCGGCTCGCCACTATTTCATCTTTTCAGTGGCGCTACGATGGTCGGTGCATTCTTCATTGTCACTGATCCTGTGAGCAGCCCCGACTCGGCTTTAGGCCTGTGGATATTTGGATTAGGGGTCGGCATGATCACCTTCCTGATTCGGGCCATCGGCGCTTACCCTGACGGCCTTGCCTTTGCCGTGTTGTTAATGAACGCGCTGGTACCACTCATTGATCATCTACGCTTGAGGCGAACATGAAACGCCTGGTGCTTCAGCTAACGCTATTGGCAGGTGCCTGCGGCTTACTCACGAGCCTGGTACAGTATAGCGGCGCAGAACGGATCAAATTGAACCAGCTGGCTTATCGAAATCAACAGCTTCTGCAGGTTGCCGGGCTACCCTCTGCGGATCTGACTGAATCTCAAGATTCACGGTTTCTCATCAATGTGGCACAGGAACCGGCAGGCATCATCTTTCCTATCAGCACAGACCGAGGCTATAACGGTACCATCAAGCTCTGGCTCGCCGTCAACCTGCAGGGCGAAATTCTTGGCGTAAGAGTCTATGCCCATAGCGAAACGCCCGGTTTGGGCGACAAGATCGACTTGCAAGTGGCCGACTGGATCCTCGACTTCAATGGCAAATCACTCATTAACCCCGCCATTACGGGCTGGGCGGTCAAGCGTGACGGCGGCAGTTTCGACCAGTTCAGCGGGGCGACTATTACACCGAGAGCGGTAGTATCGGCAGTTCACGCTGGTCTTACCCAATTTCACCAGCATCAACAGCAATGGCTGCAGGAAACCCCATGAGTCAGATCAGACAGATCACCCGCGACGGGCTCTGGCAGAATAATCCGGCCCTGGTGCAATTACTGGGGTTATGCCCGTTACTGGCGGTGTCCAACACGGTCGCCAATAGTCTAGGGCTGGGTCTGGTCACACTAGTGGTATTGACCCTGTCTAACCTGCTGATCAGTAGCCTGCGCGGTCAGCTGAATAATGCCACACGCCTGCCGGCGCAGATTCTCATTATCGCGACCTTTGTCACCTGCGCCGATATTCTGCTGCAGAGCTATTGGTATGAACTACATCAGCGGATTGGTTTATTCGTGGCATTGATCGTCACCAACTGCACACTGCTGGCCCGCGCCGAAAGCTTTGCCAGCCGCCATCCCATCAGACTCGCCACACTGGATGGGTTTATGATGGGGCTTGGATTTCTGCTGGTACTGATTCTGTTGGGCGGCGTCCGTGAAGTCCTTGGCCAAGGAACGCTGCTGGCTGATATGCACCTGCTGTTTGGTGACAGCGCACGAGCCTGGAAAATCTCTCTCGGGACACCCGGGATTCTCCTTGCGGTGCTACCCCCCGGCGCCTTTATTACCTTCGGATGCTTGATCGCGGCGAGAAACTGGCTTGCCCAACGTTATGAGACTGGCCTGGCCGATGCTGCCAAGGCGAGCAATAAGCCGCTGATTCATCGAGAATAATCCCTATGAACTGTCCTTATGAACTGTCNNGTCCTTATGAACTGTCCTTATGAATAAAGCCAAACGCTATCAGATTCTTGCCAAACTCAGGGCCGCTAATCCAACGCCGACCACTGAGTTGCGTTATCAGTCGACCTTTGAACTCCTGATTGCCGTGATACTCTCAGCCCAATCTACCGATGTCGGCGTGAATAAGGCCACAGAAAAACTCTATGCCGTGGCGAATACGCCAGAAGCGATCCTAGCCCTCGGCGAGGCCGGCCTGAAGCAATATATCAAGACGATCGGGCTGTTCAATGGCAAAGCCAGTAACATTATCAAGACCTGCCGCATGCTGATTGAACAGCATGGATCAGTGGTGCCGGATAATCGCCAAGATCTGGAGGCATTACCGGGCGTCGGTCGTAAAACTGCCAATGTCGTTCTGAATACCGCGTTCGGCGAGCCGACCATGGCCGTCGACACCCACATTTTTCGCCTCGGCAACCGCATCAACTTTGCGCCGGGCAAAACCGTGCTCGAAGTTGAAAAGAAACTGTTAAAGGTGATTCCGGACGAGTTTATTCGCGACGCCCATCACTGGCTGATACTACACGGCAGGTATGTCTGTATTGCGCGGAAACCACGCTGCGGTGCCTGCGTGATCTATGACGAATGTGAGTATAAGCAAAAGCAAATTGACCTCGAAGACTGACGCTTCGAGATCTCTTTGTGCCCGTGCCCAGCCACCGATATCCGGCTGGCAGTTGCCCTTCGAATCGGGGTCTCTTAGCGCAGTTTTCTACCCATTTTACTGGCGACTCGCAGGCGCAAGGCGTTCAACCGAATAAAGCCAGAGGCATCCTGCTGATCGTAAGCACCCGCATCGTCTTCAAAAGTCACAATCTTACCGTCATATAGAGAGTCTTCTGCTGAGGCTCGACCGACAACGGTGATATTACCCTTATAGAGTTTGAGACGAACAGTACCGTTCACATGGGTCTGCGACTCATCGATCAATGCCTGCAGCGCCAAGCGCTCTGGCGACCACCAATAGCCATTGTAGATTAGGCTGGCATAACGGGGCATCAGCTCATCCTTCAGGTGTCCCAACTCTCGGTCCAGCGTAATCGACTCCATGGCCCGATGACCCTTCAGTAAAATAGTGCCGCCCGGCGTTTCATAACAACCGCGGGCTTTCATGCCCACGTAACGGTTCTCGACAATATCCACTCGACCAATACCATTGGCACCACCCACCTTGTTCAAGTACGTCAACACTGTGGCTGGTGACATCTGCTCACCATCGATCGCGACTACGTCTCCGCGCTGATAGGTCAACTCAATGTAGGTCGCCTGATCTGGCGCCTGCTCTGGTGACACAGACCACAACCACATGGATTCCTCGGGCTCGGCATTCGGGTCTTCAAGAATTCCGCCTTCGTAGGAAATATGCAGCAGATTGGCATCCATCGAATACGGCGACTTGCTCCCTTCATGCTTGCGGTCAACGGGGATCTGATGCTTTTCACAGAATGCCAATAATGACTCGCGGGAATTCAGATCCCACTCTCGCCATGGGGCCACTACCTTGATATCTGGCGCCAGCGCGTAAGCGCCGAGCTCGAATCGAACCTGATCATTACCTTTGCCCGTGGCGCCATGGGAGATGGCGTTCGCATTGGTTTCATTGGCAATTTCCACCAACCGTTTGGCGATCAGGGGCCGCGCTATCGACGTGCCCAGCAGGTACTCACCCTCATAGAGGGTATTACAGCGAAACATGGGATAGACGAAGTCCTGCACAAACTCTTCTCTCAGGTCGTCCACAAAAGCCGAAACCGCACCTGAATTGAGCGCCTTCTGTCGAACCGGGGAATAGTCATCGCCATCGCCCAGGTCGGCTGTGAAGGTCACGACCTCGCAGTCGTAGGTTTCTTGTAACCATTTCAGAATCGCCGTCGTGTCTAGCCCACCAGAATAGGACAAGACAATTTTGTTCAAACCCGCTGTTTTTGCCATTTGTACTTCGCCGCCGTTAAAAAGCGCCTATCTTAACAAAACTTTATCGAAAAGGTTGATGGGTCACGCCTCAATTTTATGCTTCGGGTCGTGTTTAGGCGCCTCTCCAAGTACAATGCCATCTCATTCAAAGCAAACCCAAGCAGCCCATGCAATCCATCACGCTCACCCGACCCGACGACTGGCATGTTCATTTGCGAGACGGCGATTATTTACCGGCGACGGTCAAAGATATCTCGCGCTACTTCGGCAGGGCACTCATCATGCCGAACCTGATCCCACCGGTAGACACTGTTGACGCGGCTATTGAGTACCGCAATCGGATACTGGCCTTGGTCCCCCAGGGATCTGCATTCGAGCCGCTGATGACGCTGTATATCACCCGTAACACTACGCCCGCAGTCATTAAGGCGGCGCGAGAGTCTGGTATTGTCCAGGCATTCAAACTCTATCCTGCCGGCGCCACGACTAATTCTGAAGCCGGTATCGACTCCATTACCAGCCTCTACCCCTTGTTCGAGGCGATGCAGACCTATGACATGCCACTGGCTCTGCATGGCGAGGTCACAGATCCGCACATCGATATTTTTGATCGTGAAGCCGCCTTTATTGATCAATATCTGGCCAAGATCAATATTGAGTTTCCGCAACTGCGCATCATCCTCGAACATATCACCACCCGCGACGCTGTGCAGTTCGTCGAGTCTACCGGCCCGAACGTCGCCGCTACCATTACGGTCCATCATCTGTTATTCAATCGTAATGATATGCTCGTCGGTGGTATGAAGCCTTTGTACTACTGTCTACCCGTATTAAAACGTAACACCCACCAGGCGGCACTGATCAGCGCGGCTACGTCGGGCAATCCCAAGTTTTTTCTCGGCACAGATTCTGCGCCGCACCCGCGCAGCGCTAAAGAAAATGCCTGTGGCTGCGCAGCGGGTAGTTATACCGCACACGCGGCAATTGAACTCTACGCTGAGGTCTTCGCGCAGGCGCAGGCATTAGATCGCCTCGAGGGCTTTGCGAGCTTTTTTGGCCCGGATTTCTATGGACTACCTCGCAATACCGATACTATCACCCTGCTTGAGTCCAGCTGGGAAGTCCCAGAATGGCTGGCCTTTGGTCCCGATCAGCTGATCCCCATTCGCACCGGCACCTCGGTGCAGTGGCAAGTCACCTAGCCCTCGAACTCGAGCGCCTGAATCCTTCAAATCAAGGAAATCAATTGATAGAGTCAAAAAAGCCTATTGCCTATCGCTTTCGCGGTTACTTGCCCGTCGTCATCGATTTTGAAACTGGCGGCTTTAACGCCGAAACTGATGCTTTACTGGAGGCCGCGGCCGTTATCATTGAGATGGATGACGATGGCATACTGGTACCCGGTGAGCGCCACTTCTTCAATGTTGACGCATTTGAAGGCGCTAACATCGACCAGGCATCCCTAGACTTCACTGGTATCGATCCAAACAATCCCTTGCGCGGCGCTATCCCTGAGCAGCAAGCCCTAACCACTATATTCCGTTCCGTGCGTCACGCGCTGCGCGACACTGGCTGCCAACGAGCAATCATCGTCGCCCATAATGCAGCTTTCGACCTCGGCTTTTTGAACGCTGCAGTGGCCCGCTGTGAGATCAAGCGCAACCCGTTCCACCCTTTTTCATCCTTCGACACGGCGACGCTCAGCGGCTTGGCTTTCGGTCAAACTGTACTGGCTCGTGCCTGCCAGGTAGCAGGTCTGGGTTTCGACGCCAACGAGGCGCATTCCGCTGACTATGACTGCGACAAGACAGCAGATCTGTTTTGCAAGATCGTCAACCGCTGGAAAGCGCTGGGCGGGCTACCGGAACACCAACAACCACAGTACCAACAGGAATAACACCGACCCTAACGACTAGTCCACCACATCGACGATCTTGAAGCTGTCACCCAGACCGACATAACAACCATCCCGATTTTTTACCGGTCTCCTTACCCTGCCGTTGAAGATCAATTTTGAGCGCCCGGTTGTCAGGTAGCCAATAGTTCATAGCCATGTCCCACTGCCTGCGCACATCGCTGATGGCCTGCCGCCCAATCAACCGCCAATCCCATCAGTCAATCCCATCAGCCAACCCCATCCATTGATGGGGTCTGAGCAAAGGCGCGCCGCCCAAACACCATGATCCGACATCAGCAAACCTGAGATTCTAGGCATCAATGCATTTGCCCTAGCCCTTAAGGGGGCTGGACTCGCCAAACTCGTACTACCACATACAAAATATTATCATTTCTATTCACGTCGCTATCACTTCATCAGACCGTCCTTCGCCCTCGGGCCATGGCAACAAAAAGTTGGCCTACTGGAAACAAAAAAACCGCCCAGATGGGCGGTTTTTTTGGAACGCTCGGTAGAGACGTTGCGTCTAAGTCATTTTATCTCGTCAGGGCTTTCGCCCAGAGATGCAACCCTAGCCCTCGGTGACCGCGACAGCTTTAATCATGGGCTGCAGTTCACCGGACTGATACATCTCAGCGATGATATCGCTACCACCCACTAACTCACCACCGATAAACAATTGGGGGAATGTCGGCCATTCAGATACCTGTGGAAGGGTCGCGCGAATATCTGGGTTCGCCAGAATATCAATGAAGGCGAAGCGCTCACCACAGGCCATCAAAATCTGAGTTGCCTGGGAAGAGAAGCCACACTGCGGCGCGTCAGGAGACCCTTTCATATATATAAGCACTGGATTAGCAGCAATCTGTTCCTTGATGGTTTCTTTGATGTCCATAATAACTCGACTCTGGTTGGTGATAATCAAGGCGCTATTCTAGCGCGTTTTACTGCCTTTGCTCAGCCATCAACAGACTTTTTTTTGAATTTCGACAGGCTCGCCGTATCCGCCGCCGCCTGGGGTCTCCATCCGCAGCACTTGGCCGGCCTTCACCGAGATGTGAACTTTTGCCGGCAATTCAACCCCATCCAGCCAATTTCGGCCGGTTGCACCGGGACCGCCGCCCGCCAACCCCCACGGTTTATGGCTACGACGCTCGGTGAGCAGCGTCAATTCCGCAGGACCGAGAAATTCAAATTCACGCACCAGACCCTCACCCCCGGATTGCGCGCCGGCTCCGCCCGAACCACGACGTATGGAATACTCGAGAACTCGCAGAGGGTAGTGTTGTTCCAGACTTTCGATAGGCGTATTCAAGGTATTGGTCATGTGCGACTGCACGGCACTCAACCCATCATGCCCTTGAGACGCGCCCATGCCGCCAGCAAGCGTTTCATAGTAATCCCAGATCGGCTGGGCTTGGTGATTGCCCATGGCGACGTTATTCATCGTGCCTTGGCTCGCTGCTGGAATCAGCGAAGGGATGGCCTGCGCCAAGGCGCCTAATACCGTATCGACAATACGCATAGAAGTCTCCACATTACCTGCCGCCGTCGCAGCCGGCCGCTGCGCATTCACCAAGGATCCCACCGGCGCTTTAATTGAGATAGACCGAAATGTTCCAGCACAAGCTGGCGTCTGCGCCGGCAACAGGCAACGAAAGACGTAGTAGACCGCGGCTGCAGCTACAGATAAAGGACAGTTAATATTACCTTCCACCTGCGCAGAGGTGCCGCTGAAATCAGCAACCACACCTGTCGGACTGACATCCAGACACAGATCAATCAACACGTCTTCGGCACCGAAGCCATCGCCATCCATGACGTCCTGGTAACGATATTGCCCGGTGGGGATCTCTCGAAGAAAGGCCTCAGCCAAGCGCTGACCATAATCATTGATCGCGATGATGCCCGCGAAAAACACGTTCAGTCCCTGATGTACCACGAGCTGTTCAAGCCGCGCCAGACCAATTCGGTTCGCACTGATCTGAGCCGCAAAATCGCCACTCGTGTCAGTTCCTTGCAGCTGTTTGAAGATCTGCTCAGCTGCCGGCAGCAAGACGCCATCGCGCACCATGAGGGTCGGCGGGATAATGACCCCCTCCTCTGTAATAGAACGAGAAATCGGCATCGACCCCGGTGTGCTCGCGCCGATATTGGCATGATGGGCCCGATTGACGACAAAGCTCACCAGCTGCGTCCCCACGAACAACGGGGCGACGACAGTCACGTCTGGCAGGTGCGTTCCCCCTAGAAATGGATCGTTAAGCACCAACATGTCGCCGGCCTGCCAATCCACACCATCGACGATGCTGGCCATGGCATACGCCATGCTACCGAGATGCACGGGGATGTGCGCTGCCTGAGCATAAAGGTCCCCCCGGGCATCAAATAAAGCGCAGGAGTAGTCCAGCCGATCTTTGATGTTAGGTGAGAATGCCGCGTGCTGCAGAACCGCGCCCATCTCAGCGCAGATTGACTCGACTCGACTCATCAGGATGGCCAATTCAACGGCTGATAATGACATTCCAGCGGTAACCTGCATTTGGGGTGAACCCTGAGTGTAACAACTTCTTTGCCCACTTGCCGCCCACCATCGAAATCGTCATAGAATGACTGCATACACTGAGTTAACATTAGCGCTTTCGCCTTACCAAAATAGTGAAGCAGGTACTATGAGCTCGAAACCAATGACCGACGCGATTATGAATACCTACGGCCGAATGGACGTTGTCTTTGATCGGGGCGAAGGTGCCTGGCTGATCGATGAACAGGGCACGCGTTATCTGGACGCCTTAGCCGGTATCGCTGTTTGTGGTCTGGGTCACGCCAACCCTGCCATCGCTGCGACGATTGCAGCGCAGGCATCTCGGCTTATTCACACTTCAAACCTGTACCGCATCTCCAGCCAGGAAGCCCTCGCTGACAAATTAGTCGAAATATCTGGCATGGACAACGTCTTCGTTGCGAACTCTGGCGCCGAAGCTAATGAATGTGCAATTAAAATCAGCCGACTGTACGGGCGCCAAAAAGGCATCAGTGATCCGACGATCATTGTCACTGACGCGTCATTTCATGGTCGCACTCTGGCAACACTAACAGCGTCGGGAAGCCGAAAAGTACACGCCGGTTTTGAACCCCTGGTTAATGGTTTTGTCAGGGCGCCATTCGACAACATTGAGGCGATCAAAAAAATCGCCAGTAACAGTAAAAATATCGTCGCAATTATGGTTGAGCCAATTCAGGGCGAAGGCGGCATTCGAGTGCCTGATCAGAATTATTTAAAAGAACTTCGTAGCATCTGTGATGCCAACGATTGGTTTCTGGTACTTGACGAGGTCCAAACCGGCAACGCTCGAACCGGAAAATATTTTGCCTATCAGCATACTGACATTTTGCCAGACGTCGTCACGACGGCAAAAGGCCTTGGCAACGGTATTCCAATCGGTGTTTGCTTGGCGCGAGGCAAAGCCTCATCGGTATTTAAGCCCGGCAATCACGGTTCAACTTTCGGCGGCAACCCCTTTGCCTGCAGCGTGGCCTTGAGTGTTATCGAACAAATCGAAACTCTGAATATCGCCGAGCGCGCGGCAGAACTGGGTGAGCGGATGCTCAACCAGTTCAGCGAGCGCTTGTCTGGATTAAATTGCGTGAAAGATATCCGCGGCAAGGGACTAATGATCGGCATCGAACTCGACGCACCCTGTGGTGAAATGACAGCTAAGGCGTTGGAGAAGGGGCTTTTAATCAATGTCACGAGTGATCAGGTAATTCGCTTGTTGCCACCCCTCACCATTACCGACGATGAAGCTAATCAGATTGTCGATATCATTTGCTCGTTGATCGAGAGTACGTAGAATCCAAATCAGTGGGCAACAGCGCCGTTAGTGGAATCTTGCGGCCGACACCAAACCCCTGAGCGTAATCGACACCTATTTCCCGCAATATCGTCAAGATTTCATCATTTTCGACGTACTCGGCAATAGTTAGCTTGCCCATGAAATGACCAATCTCATTGATAGACTTCACCACAGCATAGTCCCCTGGACTGGTCTGAAGATCTTTCACAAAAACACCATCAATTTTTAGAAAATCAACGGGCAAACTGCGTAAATAAGAATAGGAAGACAGCCCTGTACCGAAGTCATCCAACGAAAATTTAATGCCGATCAAACGCAACGCCTCAATAAATCTGACCGCATTGTCCAGACTGCCTACTGCCGATGTTTCGGTAATCTCAAAACAGATTTTTGAGGCTGGCACGCCAGATCTCTTGATCTGCGCCAACACGAACTCGACAAAGTCTTCCTCTGCCAGCGAGTTGCCGGATATATTGATTGAAAAAGCGCCAAGATCCTCGAAGTGAAACAAATTCTTCGCAATAAAATCAAACGCATTGCGGATAACCCAGCGATCGATAGCCCCCATTCGATTATAGGTTTCAGCCGCAATAATAAAATCTTGCGGCGGCATAGGCTGATCGTTGTCATCCAGCACCGTTAATAGAATCTCATAGTGAGCATGCTCGCCCACGTCTGGATTTATGGGCTGGATCAGTTGGCAATTCAAGATGAATCGATCGTCTTCCAACGCCTTGTCGATTTGTGAGACAAAGTCCATAACATCCCGACGATGCGCCATTTCAGAGTCACCGGCTTTATAGACCAAAATACGGTCACGACCAGCATCTTTAGCCGCAAAGCAGGCAGCGTCGGCGCACTGCAGGATACTCTGAACACTCTCGACATCCTGATCGACAAACATCACGCCACAGCTAGCCGACAATCTAAAAACTGACTTCTCCCAGACAAACTGATAGTCCTTGATCGCTTTACAAAGCTGTTTGACCAGTTCAAGACCTTTGCCCTGCTCACCGTTCGCAATCAACAAGCCGAACTCGTCGCCGCCTAATCGGGATAAGGTGCAAACCCGACCTGACAGGGCCTTAGACAAGACTCCACCAACTTCTGCCAGTAACTTGTCACCGATGTCATGCCCTACCGCGTTATTGATCACCTTGAACTGATCGAGATCGAAATAAGCCACTAGTTGCTCAATGCCATCGCGCTTGACAATATCCAACGCCTGCTTCAAAGCCCGTTCGAATTCCTTTCGATTGGCCAGCCCCGTCACTCCATCATGGGCGGCCTGATGCGTCAGTTGATTGTGCATATTCTGAAGCATTTGGTGGGAAGCTCGATCGCTTAGCGGAATATCAGCTTCCTGAAGGACTACGGCAACACCATCGAGAAATTTTTTCGCCAGCTCCTCAACCAACAGGTCATCGGTCTTGAACCCTCGTCGATTGACGAGCACGAGGCTGCTGGCATCAGCATTTACCCAGGCTACAATTCCGACCCGGTCGTCCTCTGCACGATCATTAAATGCGAGCCACTCACCGATGTGCAGATGACTGGCACGCTCGAGACATTGACGCCAATCACGCCGGCTTCCGCCTTCCGTAAGCAGCTGTTTACGCTGCTCGTCACGCATCAAGACACCACTAAAGCCAAGGGTCCTGGCGATCGATTCCACTGGAGCGTCAATCAAGGACATCTGCTCGACACCGTGACCATCAACAATCAGTTCCCGTAGGTTTTTAATCAGAGGACCACGCTTTCCCGGATCGAAGGAAATAGAGTCTAGACCTTGCTCAATCTGCTCAAGCAAGACTTCAGGCGCCAGGTAATTCTTATCACCTTGAATATTGGGTTTGCCGCCAAGATGCTGGACCAATTGCTCCAGGGTTTGAACTTGGCTGCGCCAGGCACTGCTCTTCTGACCTTGACGTAAATAGGTATTGACCATCAAGTTCCGCCAGCCCGGCATGAGCAAGTTGATCAGCACTTCGGGAATAGGTGCACCCGTCAGGTGTTGATCTAATTCGCTGACCACCGCTCGCTGAGCGTTGAAAAGCATCTGTCGACCCTCACTGGTCTTCACCGCGCGCTGAACATTACCCGCGAAAGATTTAGACTTTCTTGTCATCAGCGGCTGCAAGCGATTCAAGGCCACATCGAATACTTTAGGATCATGGTCAAAATTTTCCGCGATCTGCGCAACAATTTGATCCACTTCCTGGCGCATGCTGCCCGATTCAGCACCACCCAAACGGGCCAACTGGTTGATGACCTCAAGCGCTTGATGAGGATGTGCTTCATCCAAGAGGTCAGCTTGGCCGGTCGCGAGTTTACCCAAGGTTAATTCGAGTTGCCGAATCCAGCCTTTGGCACTATCGGACACCAACGAGTCCTGCTCCATGGTGCCAACAAGATTTTCCACCACATCCAGACTCTGCGAGGCTTGCGGTGCCAAACGGCGTTCTCTGCCCGCAGCGGCGACAGATGCCAGCAATTGTTGCCGTATATTCATTCTCAAACCAGGTTGACCTGTAGGTTTCAGCGAACGTAACAGCTGATGTATTTCCTCCTTGCCCACTTCGTCCTCGTCGCTAGCAGCATTTTCAACGGCCACATCCTGAGCTGGTGGCGGGGTATTGACCAAACTGCGCATCGCCTGATAAATATCACCCAAGGCCCGACTGTCTTTTGAACCCTGTTCTTGCCGGCGATCAACGGCGCCTCGCCGATCTTGCGCAGGCCCCCCAACATTGGGATCGACGGTTATCTGCTCGCGCTGGCTTCGAATTTCACTGCGCAGCGCCTCAAGATCAGCACGCACCTCATGAGCCACAGACGAATCCAAGCTGCCTGTTTGCACAGTTGACAGCGAACGCGCCACAGACGCCCCTTGCTGCCCGCTCACTAACTCCGCTTCCAGGGGCTTGCGTTCCGCTTCTGTTTGTTCATCTCGGCTTGATGGCGCAATAGATTTAGTCTCGCTGGGCGACTCAACAGCGACGCCGACTTTGGCCGCTGGTAATGAAGGCATTACCTCATCGATATTGAGAAATAGCTGACTGTCTGCCAAAATTTTGCTGACTGCGATATACAGCGTTTTCAACCAGGGCACGACCTTTGCCTCAAAGCCCTCATAGACCTTTTGCCTGATTTCTTTATTCAAACCTAGGGGGTGAATGGCCTGATCAAAAGCATGACAAACCGTCGTGCAGCCCAAAGGGATAGCCTCCTTATGACCCCAGGACGCCACCAACAGGCCAAGTCGGGCTCGAAATTCTTGCAGGTAATTTCCATAAGCTCGCTCGCTGTGGGAAATGATATTCGCAATCGCCAACCAATCCTCGAAGTCATCCGTATCCACCAGCGACAGTTTGGTATTCGAAGCCTGATTCCGCTTACGCGCTAAATCAGCCTGATTGCGTTCTTCTCTCAAGTCTTCGAGGCGACGGGGGTTGTCAAACTGATCCAGAACAGCGTGAATAAAAGCCTCACCGACACCTTCCTTGGCTTTTTCAAGAATCGACATGGCTTCAAAATATTCAGCCTGCAATGTATTCGACTTGGCGTCACGGGCCATGATAAGCAAGCTCTCATCCATATAGGCAAAGAAAGCTGCATGCATTTTTGGTAGTACTTTTGCCACTACCCGGCGAAGTGCCAAGATCAGCCGCTTCGACTCTTCTTGGGTGATGGCACCGGGCGGTCGAACTACCAGACTTGGGATCTTCGCAGCAGAACTCTGCTGGGCGCCTGTAGTACCGGAAGTACCGGAAGTACCGGATTTCCGCTCACCATTAAATCGAGCGGCCTCGGCTATATTTGCAGGCCGCGCTAATGCTGATGAACTGTCTGGAGCTGACTGCTCTTGCGCCATTGAGGCGCTTCCAGTGACGGCAGCGCCGGCAAGCTTGATCGCAGGCTGTGAGCTGTCTGAGTGCTTAGTGCGGATTGGGTTCGGCGCTGTTAGCGCTTTGACCTGACTACTCGCGTGCTCCATCAGACCCGTCAAGACATCCTCGCTCAACCCACCCTCAAACTTGATACCAACACCCGAGTCCATAACTCGAACGATGCAACCCTCAAGGCGGAAATGCAGGTCTTTAGTCTTGCCGGGTATAGCGAAGTGGATACCTACGACCACACCGGCTTCGATGCCTGGACTTGCGCCACTTCGCTCGCGAGCCTGTGCTTCAACTAACAGCATGCCATTCGCACAAAAGTCTTGGATAGCGCATCGCCATGTGCGCCCCGTCTTTGGGTGCACGAGCGCGTCGAGCAAAATCTCATATCGCGGGCTGCTTCGCTTATCCATAGCTCTTCTTGCACTAGTCCCTATGCATGCATACCCACCGGATGCTACCAAACACTGCGTGGCCTAATAGCCAACAATCCACTGTAATGCCCGATAGGCCCGATCAACGGCATGCGGACCAACCTGCAATGTATTTCTGGCGCTGCAAATCTCTAGGCCAGCGCAGCTGAATCGATTTAGCAGCTGAGCTCTTTACCCTAAGGTAGCTGGGCTAACGGTTGCGTTGAGCTTTTCGAGGTCTAATCTCTATTGCCTACTCGACAAGCAGAAGCCCCGTATTTCAGGGTTCGTTTGCGAGGCTTTGTAAACAATTTATAAGTGCGACCCCGGTGGCGCACGGACTAGGGTTAACGTGGTGCTTGAAGTTCAAGCGCTTCGCACTCTCGCCACCGCCGCCTGCCAACCTTCGTATAACGCCATACTCTGAGCTTCAGGCATCTGCGGCAAAAATTCTTGCTCCTGCCGCCATTGCTCGGCCAAGACCGAGGTCGACGCAAACACCCCTGACTGCAAGCCAGCGAGGTAAGCCGCACCTAGAGCGGTGGTTTCGGTGACCCGCGGGCGAACCACAGGGATAGGGACCAAATCCGCCAGACATTGGGCGATCCAGTCATTGGCAACCATACCCCCATCGACTCGCAAGGCCGTTGGCTTGACGCCGTCACCCGCCATGGCGTCCATCAGGTCACGGGTTTGATAACACACCGACTGCAGCGTTGCAGTCACAATATCTGCAATCCCTGTATCCCGAGTTAAGCCGAGTATCGCCCCTCGAGCACTCGCATCCCAATAGGGAGCCCCCAGACCCGTGAAGGCAGGCACCAAATAAACCCCGCGTGCATCCGGGTGAGCCGTCGCGATCGCCTCGGTCTCAGCAGCATGTTTGATAAGACCAAGACCGTCACGCAGCCATTGAACCGCCGCACCCGCAATGAAAATACTGCCTTCAAGCCCATAGGTGACCTGACCATTGAGTCGGTAAGCGACAGTTGTGAGTAACTTACTGGTGGATTTTACTGCCAGACTGCCCGTATTCATGATGACAAAGCACCCGGTGCCATAGGTACTCTTGGTCATGCCATCTTCGAAGCAGCACTGCCCAATCAAGGCCGCTTGCTGATCGCCCGCCATGCCGGCGATGGGAATCGCGGCGCCGAACAGGCTCGCCTGAGCCATCCCGAAATCTGCAGCGCTATCCTCAACCTGTGGCAATAGTGCTGCAGGAATGTCTAACTCGGCCAGCAACTCTGCATCCCAGGTCTGATCGTGGATGTTGAATAGCATCGTTCGAGACGCATTGGTCGCATCAGTCTTGTGGGACTGACCACCGGTCAAACGCCAGAGCAGAAACGAATCGATCGTACCAAAGGCGAGCTCACCACGTTCGGCACGAGCCCGAGCCCCAGCCACATTATCCAACAGCCATTTAACCTTCGTCGCTGAAAAGTAAGGATCCAGCAATAGGCCCGTTTTGGCGGTGACCAAGGTCTCAAGTCCCGCCGCCCGCTGGGACTCGCAATAGTCAGCCGTTCTTCTATCCTGCCAGACAATAGCATTGTGAATCGGCTCACCGGTGACTCGATCCCAAATCACGGTGGTCTCCCGTTGATTGGTGATACCAATAGCAGTGACTTGTGCGGCGTCAATGCCAGCCTCGGCAATCGCTTGCCGTGTCACGGCCAAGGTGCTTGACCAGATATCTTCGGGGTCATGCTCAACCCAACCATCCTGCGGAAAATGTTGGGGGAATTCCTGCTGAGCCACCGCGAGTACCTCGGAGGCCTCATTGAACATGATGGCTCGAGAACTCGTGGTACCTTGATCGATAGCTAGTATAAATGCCGGCATGCGCATCACTCCAACGTAAGAAAGAAAATGGCTCGAGACACTTTTGCGCCCCTAGCCCAATGTCCTTACTGTGCGACATCCGCCTATCACTTTCAATCCACAGATCGGTTGTTTGCCGCCAAATTCTGGCTACAGGGCTTATGAAGTCGTCGTCAGCGTGTCAACGAGAGCAATTGGTCGAATTTATGGCCAACCATCACCAAGCCACGACATGTCACCAACCCTTGTATCTACGCTTCATATGGGTGCAAAATGGCTCTTCCCAAAAATGCACGCTTGAATTAAAAGACTGGAGGCATGATGCGCGACGTAGTGATAGTAGACAGTGTAAGAACCGGGTTAGCCAAATCTTTCCGCGGCACCTTCAATATGACGCGCCCTGATGACATGCTGGCCCATTGTATTGATTCCCTTCTGGCCCGTAATGGCAAGCTTGACCCTGCTGAAGTTGAAGACGTTATTGTTGGCGCCGCAAGTCAGACCGGCGAGCAAGGCGGCAACATTGCTCGCCTGGCAGTGATCTTGTCACAGCTTCCTGTAACCACCTCTGGCGTCACTATTTCCCGCGCCTGCTCTTCTGGCTTGAATTCTATTGCTTTCGCTGCCAACCAGATTGCCAGTGGTTGCTCCGAAGTCATGATCGCCGGTGGCGTTGAATCGATTTCCGCGGGTACACGTCAGACCCCTGGAAAATCCAATCCGCACCCGACCATCAAGGAAATTTCACCACATATCTTCATGGCCATGGGTAACACCGCTGAAGTGGTTGCTCGACGTTATAACGTCTCTCGTGAAGCTCAGGATCAATTCTCCTTTGAATCTCAGATGCGTACCGCAGCGGCTCAGAAAGCCGGTTTGTTTGACGATGAAATCATGCCGATGAAGACTCAATGGGCTAAGATCATCAACAAAGAAACTAAGGAAACTGAACTCGTTGACGGCATCTGCGATCGTGACGAGTGCAACCGACCCGATACCACACTGGCAGGCCTGAATTCACTCAAGCCTGTATTTGAAGAAGACGGCAGTGTCACAGCCGGTAACGCCTCACAGCTGTCTGATGGGGCTTCCATGACTCTGGTCATGAGCGCTGAACGCGCCGCTCAGCTAGGTCTGGAGCCAATGGCTTATTTCCGTGGCTGGACAGTGGCAGGTTGTGAACCTGACGAAATGGGTATTGGTCCTGTATTCGCCATCCCCAAGCTGCTCAAGGCTAGCGGTTTGACCATGAATGATATCGATCTGGTAGAGCTCAACGAGGCGTTCGCTTCGCAGTGCCTTTATTCTCGTGACGCGCTGGGCATCGATCCGGCGATCTACAACGTCAACGGCGGCTCTATCTCCATTGGTCACCCATTTGGCATGACAGGCTCACGATTGACCGGTCATTTGCTGCGTGAACTCAAGCGGCGCGAGAAGAAGTACGGCATCGTCAGCATGTGTATCGGTGGTGGTATGGGCGCAGCGGGCTTGTTTGAAGCCTGCTAGTCTGGGGTTACCCCATAAACGCTAAGCAATATAAAGCTAAGCAATCAAAAAAGGGCTTCAATTGAAGCCC
>DGOD01000333.1:193-5723 GCA_002389265.1 Gammaproteobacteria bacterium UBA4475 | reverse complement strand
TCAATAAACGCCAGCGGTTGATCCAGGAAGAGATGATGCTGGGCATCAGCTAAACTGTAGACCTCCAAACCACTATTTAATGACTGCATATAAGCGGCACTCCTGGCACTGAAAGACTCGCTTTGCTCACCATAAATCAATGCTAGTTTCGCACTAATACCGCGCAAATCAGCGGCACTGTCGATGGCCGAGCCGCGCGCCTCAAGTCTTGAGTTTAGCTCACCATCAAATTTCCAAAGCCAGCCATCATCGTCAAATTCCACTGAATGCCGGGCGATGTGATCAACAATATATTGGTTGGCGCACTGCTGAGGTGGCTGTAATCGAAACCGCGACATGGCGATCTCACGGCTGGGATAGACCTTAGGTCGAGCCAGCCGAGTGATATCTCGATCGGGATCCCGAGGTTCTTCCGGGTCGCGCACACCAGAATCCACCAGCACCAGACCTTTGAAGCGTGTCGGTGCAGCAGCGAGGGTCCGCAGGGCCATGATGCCACCGAAACTGTGAGCCACCACAATGGTATTCTCTGGCATAGCCAGCGCATCAGCGACTGCTGAAATTTCCTGCGCATAGGTCTCCGCTGAGTAGCTATCTCGGTGATCACTGTCACCCATGCCAGACAAATCTAGCGCAGCAACTTGATAGTCGTCCTTGAAAGCCGGGGCAATAAAGTCCCACCAATGCGCATGCGCATTGTGGCCGTGCACGAACAGCAAGCCAGGCTTACCCGCCGGACTCCAGCTCAGGTAATTAATGTCGCAATCTTCGACTTCGAGTTTCAACGCAGTCGAGGGTACCTCGATTGCATCCCAGAACCATTGTGGTGAATCTGTCATCTAGTCTCCCGGCGGCCGCCGCTCGCCTCTTTGCCCAGCAAATGCAAATCAATAGCCACTCGTATTCGACCAAACTAAAGGC
This sequence comes from Gammaproteobacteria bacterium UBA4475, assembly GCA_002389265.1. Classification (GTDB taxonomy): domain Bacteria; phylum Pseudomonadota; class Gammaproteobacteria; order Pseudomonadales; family Azotimanducaceae; genus UBA4582. Next base: position 4,802 of record DGOD01000333.1, on the reverse strand, counting down.
TTGTCACTGCCCAGTCTCAGCCTATTGAACCTGCGAATAGCGCCGCAGGTGAAAGTCCGCATTACCAAACAACGTATCAATCGTTGTCAGTCGCTTGAAATAATGGCCGATACTCATTTCTTCGGTCATACCCATTCCGCCGTGAAGCTGAATCGCACTCTCACCGACGAACCGGCCGCTCTTGCCCACCTGCACCTTGAGCGCAGATACCGCTTTACGAGCCGCTTGATCATAGCCCTCATCAAGGCGCATTGCCGCCATATACAACAGAGATTTCGATTGTTCATGCTCCATAAACATATCAACCATTCGGTGTTGCAGAACCTGGAACTTACCGATGGGCTGACCAAACTGCTCACGGGTTTTGCAGTATTCAACGGTGGATTTATAGGCGACTTCCATCGCGCCTACGGCCTCAGCGCCGATAGCGAGGATGGCGTAATCAATCACCCCCTGCAGTAATTCGAGTCCAGCATCGACATTGCCCAGAACATCTGCAGCGTCCAGGCTGACACCCTCAAAATGAAACTCCGACGCTCGACCACCATCAATGGTCGTGTAATCCCGACGTTGCACACCCGCTTTCGCGACATCTACAACAAACAAGGTGATCCCGTGATCATCACGCTGAGCACCACTGGTACGGGCAGGTACCACGAGGAATTGCGCCGCTGGGCCGCCCAGAACGACACCCTTGAAGCCATTCAGCACATAACCGGCTCCACTCGCGGTAGCCGTGGTTGTCACATCGCTCAAATTGAACCTGGCCTGGGGTTCAACAAACGCCAATGCTCCGAAACACTGACCCGCGATAATGTCTGCCAAAAGAGATTCTTTGTGGATACGGCTACCGCCCATCTCCAGACACTTACCGGCCAACACCACGGTGGCCAGATAGGGCTCAACAACCAGCCCGCGCCCAAAGGCCTCAAGCAGGATCATGGTATCAATCGGACTGCCGCCAATGCCGCCCCACTCTTCTGCAAACGGTAGCGCCAGCCAACCCAGGTCAGCAAACTGCTGCCATATTTCCTGGCTAAAGCCCGCGTCACTGGCGATGAGCTTTTGTCTCAGCGCGAAAGAATAGTCGTTCTGTATAAATCGTTGAACACTGTCCTGAAGCAGTACCTGTTCATCCGATAATGAAAAATCCATAGTTTGCCGCCTTCGCTGAGTCATCGTTCTAGAATTGGGGTCTGAAATCAAGCAATCTGCACAGTCCGCCTTAGCAGATTACTGACGCTACTGCGCAGAATACGCGAATGATCATAGGATTTGTATCCTTGGTTTTCAAGGAATCCGCGGGCATCTCTTGACCCGCCCGAATACCTCACCTATGCTCAGCCCCGGGTAAGGACGTTAACCCTAGGTTTATCGGTCTATACAGCGTTTGCCAGCGGTCATGACCACCTCCTAAAAAGGCGGTGTTGATTAGGCGATATGGCGGCGCATCACCAGAGATTTCGACTATTTAGAGAAGTGTATATCCATGACTGACCCAATCATTGTCCAAAAAGCGCCTTACGCCACCGAAGTGGTCGCCGGCAAATCCTATTATTGGTGTGCTTGTGGCAAAAGTGCCAAGCAGCCATTTTGCGACGGGTCTCACGCGGACACGGCATTTTTACCCATCAAATTCGACGCCACAGAGTCCCGCAAGGTGTTCTTTTGTGGTTGCAAGCACAGCCAGAAGCAGCCGCTGTGCGATGGCTCGCATAATGCGCTCGCCTAAGGCATCAAGACCCTCTAATCTCCATTAGAGGCCATGCTGTCAGGACACTGCCTGGCAGCACAAAAACACGATGATCCGTCGTAACACACAGATTATTGTCTTCATCACCCGGGCCAGCCCGCTGAGTGAATTCCTATGAAAATCAGTCGAACCCCAAAATGGCAACATGCAGACTCTACAGTTCGGCTTAAAGCCCTGACTGACCCGCTCTTGGAGCAATCGTCCATCACGTTCCTGGCCTCGGAGGATCCTGATGTAGAGGTACGCATCGCGGCCATTAAGCGTCTGGAGGATGAAGACCAGCTGCTGACACTGACCATTGCTGCAGCGACAGACACGATTACGGCAGCGACGACTCAGCGTTTAATCGAACTCTACTCGGCGAATAACCGACTACCCGAAACGACCCTGCCTGCCGCCTTGCTAGTCGCCATCGCCGGCACCGCAACCACGCCAGAACTGCGGATCGAAAGTGTCAGCCGCATCCAATCGGAAGATGACCTGTTGGCCTTACTCGAGCAGGAAAACCATTCCAAAGTGTGGCAACAGTGCGCCCGCCAACTTGAACAAACCTCATCTCTGGAGCTGATATACAAGCGTTTCCAGTCTCGAGATAAAAGTGTGCTACATATCGTCAAGGACAAACTGCAGCAACGTCAAGATCAAGCCCAGGCAGACGCGCAGCTGATGCACGACTGTGAAGAGACGGCCACCGCATTGGTCAAATTGGCATTGAACAACGTATCCGCAGAGAACCACCGGCGATTCAACCTACTCCAAAGCCAGTGGGAAAATTTAATCAGCAGCGGTTTACCTGCGGCTTTTAACCCCCTCTTGAAAGCTCAAGCAGATGCCGCTATCAGCCAACACTTGGCGGATCAGCAGGCCCGTGAACAGGACCAAGCGTTACAGGCTGAACTCGCCCGCGCGACTGTCGAGACGCTTGAGCAGTTACATGCCAATCTTTTGGACTCGCCAGACGCCCTCGAGGGTCTCGCTGGCAACCTAAAAACCGCAGATGCCAACTGGCCTGCCCGTGGAATCCACGAGCCCGCCGAACGCTATCAGCAGTTGCGCACTGCCCTGGACCAGCTCAGCACAGCGTTTGATCACTATCAGGCGCTGTTAAAGCTCGAAGATTCAACGCCGCTCGCACAACTGGTCAGCACTGCTGACAAGGTGCAGTGGCCGGCAACCTTCGCTAGCCCAGCCCCGCTGGCGAGCAAACTGCAAAATATCGCTGAACGACAAGCCCTTGAGCACGCGCAACAGGCACAACTCATTGAGAGCTTGTCGAGTGTCGACAAGCAACTTGCAGAACTCGGCGCAATGATTGTTGCCGGTCAACTCAAGCCAGCCACCCGTCTACATACTTCCATCAGCAAGAAGCTCGACGCCTTTCCCGGTGAACACAAAACGAGTACTGAGCTGACCAAGCGCCTTGAGCAGCAGCAGCAGTACGCCTTAAAGCTGGTTGAGCTCAAAGACTGGCAAGGTTTCGCCACGAATCCAAAACGCACCGAGCTGTGCGAAGAAATGGAGAAACTGCGCGACGACGAAGCTATTCCACCTGAAGAGAAAGCTAAAAGCATCAAAGCATTGCAGGAACAGTGGAAAACCCTGGGCTCGTCTGACTCCCGCGAGGGCCAAAAGCTTTGGTCAAGATTCAAGCGAGCTAGCGACAAGGCCTATGAGCCCTGCGACGAATTTTTCAAAGCCCAAAGGGCGACTCGAGAACAGAATCTCAAGAACAAACTGGCTATTTGCGAATCCTTGGAGATGTTTGACAAAGACAACCAATGGGATAGCGCCGACTGGAAAGGTGTCAACGACATCGTTACTAAAGCGCAGAGCCAATGGCGAGACTATAACGATATCCCGAGGCACAAATACAAAAAACTGCAGCAACGTTTCATGTCTATCATCGCGGTCCTACGCGACCGATTGAGCGCTGAACAGGAACGTAATCACGAACTAAAACGCGCGCTGATTCTTAATATTGAAACGCTGCTGGCCAATGACTCGCCGGTCGCAGAGATGGTCGAGGTCACAAAAAGAAGCCAAAGAGAATGGCAGAAAATCGGTATCTCTGAACGTCGAGTTGATCAGAAACTCTGGAAACAATTTCGCACTCAATGTGACGCCGTCTTTGAACGCCGTGATGCGGCTATGACCGAAACCAAACAAGCGGTGAAAGCCTCCAGACTCGAAGCATTACAAGTCTACGAGCAACTCAACCGGCTGGTGAAGGATGACTCTGTCGAACGAGGCCAAATTCAGCAGTTCCAACAACAATTTCGCCAAATTGATCTTGACCGCAGCGAGACTAAACTCCGTAAAGACTTCGACGGCTTATGCAAACGCGCCACCCAGGTCATCAAGGCGCGAGCAACCACGCAGGTCAAGGTGGCGCTTGCGGAACTGCGGCGACTGGCACAACTGTGCCGAGAGTTGGAGGTTTCTGAAACTGAGCGCGATACTCTGCTTGCAAACTGGGAAAGCGAAATCGAACTACCCCGCGACTGGCGTCAGCGCATCGAGCAACGTCGCGATCAGTCTGAGACGCCTGACGCCAAACGCCTGGCCAGTAATCTCGACACGGCGGAGAGCCTTTGTATTCGGATCGAAATACTCGCCGGTATTGACTCGCCACCCCAAGCCCAACAGCGGCGGATGCAATATCAGGTGGCACGGCTGAATCGAGAACTTTCCCAAGGATTGAAGGAAACCCGCTCCCCAGATGAGCAGCTCAGGGAAATTCAGATCGACTGGTACTGTCTGGGTGCGCTGCCCGCCAGTAGCACAGATCTGGACACTCGTTTCAATCATGCCGAGGTGAAGCTCGGGTTTGCCTGATGGTATGGGCCGCAAGGCACA
>DGOD01000333.1:0-144 GCA_002389265.1 Gammaproteobacteria bacterium UBA4475 | reverse complement strand
ATAACCCTATGGCAGGGAAACGATTAGTCTGGCGCCGCCCAGGCTGGACGCCTGGACCACTATATCACCACCCTAGCGGCGGGCAATTTCGCCAACGACTGCCAGACCCACCCCCTGCCGCCTTAGGTTGAAGTGCCTGTACTT
>DGOD01000103.1 GCA_002389265.1 Gammaproteobacteria bacterium UBA4475 | reverse complement strand
CCGGTAAACAGCATTTCTTTGGCCTTGCGTACCCCCACTTCCCAAGGATGGGCAAAATACTCGACGCCGTTGACGCCAAAGGCGACCACGGGGTCAGAGAAGCTGGCGTCATCGCTGGCGACGATCAGGTCACAGACCCAGACCAGCATCAGGCCGCCGGCAATGACTTTGCCTTGCACTTCTGCAATCACCGGCTTCGGTAGATTGCGCCAGCGCCAGCACAGACCCAGGTAAATCTCTTGTTCCACCGCCATATAGCCTTCGGCGCCCGGTAGATCAAATCCACCCCAGGTACCCACCGGCGTAAACTCATCCATAGTGCTGCGATCTCGCAGATCGTGGCCGGAAGAAAAGTGGGGGCCTTCAGCGGCCAGCACAATCACATTCACTGCGTTGTCCTGGCAGGCCTTGTCGAAGGCCTCATTGAGGGCATACAACATGGCTTTGTCCTGAGCATTGCGCGTATCGGCTCGATCCAGAACGATACGGGCGACGCCATTAACCGGTGACTCGTATCGGACACTTGCTGCGGCGGCTGTGGTCATACTGACTCCGTTAAACAATGGCGTTGCAGGAAGCCGTCATGGCTTCCAGGATTCGTAGTAGTTTTCTGCGCCTTCGCGCCGAATGTCCTGTACCCAGTCGCCCTCATAGGGCCAGTCGCCCTCGGGTCCGGGCCCTTGCCAAAAGCGGGCCATAGGACCGTCACCAACGGGTTCCAAGGACCAGGCCTGACGCCTGAAGGTCCAGTTATCCGGAACCAGCGCGTGGGCTGCACGAAAATGCTTAATGGCCAGTTCCCGCTTGCCCTGGGTGACAAAGTGGGTCGCTAGTTCAAAATGGGCGTGGCCCGTCGCCTGGCTTGCATTCCGCGGTCGAGATCGCTGGATAACGGCTTCCGGGGCGAGGGCAAATTCGCTGTCCTTACCTTTCGTGACCCAGTCTCGCAGGGCCTGATGATAGGCCTCGGCATTGGTGGTAATTTTCATGGCCTCGGCGCGCATCTCGCGCAGGCGAGTCGGCGTCTCTGGCGGCATGTCGGTCATGACCGGGGGCGTGCTACCCGGTATCGGCGGCGGTGGTGCGGCTTCTGCGGGTCTGACGATCATGCCGTCTTCATCGATCCAGATGCTGTTGGGTATGTTGATCACACCAAACAGGTCAGCCATGACATGGTGTTGGTCGATCAGAGAGGGGTGAGACGGATTGGCCGCTTCGATGGCTGCGCGGCAACCAGCGGCACCTAAGGTATCCATGCCAACGGTGACCAGTTCAAAACCCTGGGGTGCTAATTCTTCGCGAAGGGCCTGCCACACGGACAGGTGAGCGAAGCATCCTCAGTAGGGGGCCCAGGCATAGACCAGCACCTTCTTGCCCCTGAGGCTCGACAGGGAAAACAGGTTGCCGTCCAGATCAGGCAGGGTCATATCCGCCGCAAGTGCCGTGGCCAGCGTCTTGCCGCCAACGGAGTCGGGCCCCAGCGCCCAGCACTGTTCGCTGGCCTCTGCCACCAGTGGCAGGTTCATGTCCTTGGCCAGCTGCTCGACCTGCAGGGTCTCACCAGACTGGCCTCGCAGTGGTATGCAGACATCGCCTTTGCAGGCGCCCTCGGGTTTGATTTGCCAGCCGGAGGCCTGCTCAAAGTCGGGCACGGGCAATGTGAGCGAATGTAATAACATGATGTTAGCCGTTGCTGGGTCAATGAATGGTGACTCAAAGCGTAACGCATATTTAGCCAGCTTGCGAGTGTCTCGCTGCTGGTGGTCGGCGTGCTAAGTCAGGGTCTTAAAACAATTGCTGACCGCGGAAATCCAGGCCTTTGGCGGCGCCTGGATGGAGATCCTGAATGCGCTTGATCGCCAAGTTTCGACCCTGGCGGTTGCTGACCGGTGACTGGTACAAGGCCAGCATGCCGTTTTCAAACTGCGAGGTGTCGAACAGGATTGCCGAAGCGAAATGCGCGCGCACCCAAGGATCCTTCGCCACGCGCCGGGCGCTGGCGGGTCCGAGATGGTTTTGAATAACGACTCCGCCGGGGCGCAGGTGAGCGGTGAGTTGTTGCATCCACCGAGTATCGATCACATTGGGCCGAATCGGGTCACCAATGCCGTCGACAAACAGGTCGTCGATCACCACATCAAATCGACGCCGGTGACGCTTGAGCCAGGCATAGGCGTCGGCGTGAATCAATTCAATGGTGGGGCCCTGACAATCAAAAAATGTCTTGGCGATTTGCAAATGTACCGGATTGAATTCGATGCCAGTGATGCGCTCGACGGCGCAGATATTCACATATTGATGAATCGCGGCGCCACCACCGACGCCCAACATCAATACCTTGGCAACGGACGTTGGGCGGTAGAGCGCAGGTAACGTCAGCAGGTCCCAGACACCACCCGCCAATAAGCGATGCGGATTGTATTGTGAGTGAAACGCGCCGTTGGTGTACAGGCGGCGGGTCGCCCCTGAACTTCTGACCTCGTAACGGGTCGAGCGACCATCGCGGGTTTCATCCAATGACCACAGAATTGCCATAGACAGTTGTTCGTATAGAAAAGACGCGAGTATACGTGATTCCAACCACCGTTGCTGAGGCTGAACGGATGGTATTGAGGCGCGTTGGTTTGCTTATTCGTCTGGCTTGATGGGCGCCCTGGAGGATTGGATGCGAGACCGGCCGGTGGGCAGCAGTCGGGTTAAATTCTGCAGTGAACGCTGATAAGTGGTTGGGGCGAAGACGTCCCGCAGGCTGCGGTACAGCCAGCCCAAATCCAGCCAGAAAGACCGTTGGTCAATATAGGCCAGCTGACAACGTATTTTTTCAGGTAGCAAATATTGTGCATACAAGGTTGCTGGGGCGGAGTGACCTGTGAGGCAATCGTCTTCGGCGATGAAGGCTAGTGCGTCGGGTCCAGTGAGGCCCGGTTTGACGCTGAGCAGGCGCGCCAGCGCCATGGGCTGCACTAGCTGACCATGTTCTGGCTTCATGGGTCTGGGGCCTACCAGGCTCATGTCGCCGCGCACGACGTTAACCAGCTGCGGCAGCTCGTCGATATGGTAGCGGCGCAACACACGACCAATGGGATGGATGCGCGGGTCATCACCGGTCGCGACTAGTGGCCCCTCAAGACCGACTGCCAGGGTCCTGAATTTGTACAGCATGAAAGGCTGCTGGCCACGGCCAAGACGATATTCTTGAAAAACTATGGGGCGGCCGTCGGTGATTAGGATTAGGACCGCGATGAGCAGCATCAACGGCGCGAATACAGTCAAGCCAAGCAACGCAAGTATCCCATCAACAACTCCTTTGCTGATGAGTCCAGCCCGACTCATGGGGTCACCTGATTTGGCCCGTGAAGTTCAGAGCGGCGCAGATACCGATGGGATACAGAATAAAGGTCACCAGGGCTAAGGGCTGAACAGGTTTGTGCCGATAAAAGGTTTCAGGCTGTTGCCAGGTCCAGTAGCATGCCAGAGCCGCGGTTGGCAAAGCGATAGTTCCCCACCAGATTGCGCTGTCCAGCTGCGTGATGTGTGGCATGACGAGCAGCAGGAGAAAGCCACTAAGATAAATCAACGGCAATAGACGGCTGGCTCGCCGGCGCCCGAGTATCACCACCAGATTACGCTTGTCCGCAGCCAGGTCGGCATCGTGATCGGGGAATTCGTTAACCCACAGAAAAGCAGTAATGAAGATGCCGAGGGGCAGGGAAAGCAACAAGACATCGAGGCTGAGCTGATGGCGTTGGATCAGATACGTGCTGAGGGCGATCACGGGCCCATAGATCAGCAATACCGCCAGTTCGCCCCAGCCACGGTATACCAGTTGCAGTGGCGGGCCATGATAGGACCAACCGAGGACGAGACCCGCGATCCCGATCCAGAAGGCATGGGGCTCCTGCCTGATGACGATCAATGCACCAAAGGCTAACCCCAGAGCGGTAAACACCGCGGCCACCAGCCAGGTCTGGCTGCGGCTCAGTAGGTTGTCCACCATGACACGCTTGCCACCGGAAAAATCTGTGCGATCCTCTGGTGCGACAGCAAGGTCGGTGCCCGAGTCATAATCATAAACATCGCCCCAGGCGTTTTTGGCCACTTCCATGCAGAAAAATGCCACGCCGGTGATCAATAGCCAAGACCAGTCAAGTGGCGCCTCCAGTGCGGCAACGCTGGCGCCGATGGTCATGGAGGCCGCAGAAGTAATACTGATTTTGGGGTCGGCGAGGCGCCAGATACCCAAGCGTATGAGGGGATTCATTGGATGGTGTCATGCCTGCAGGATGCGATACAACAGTGCAATTTACACTGGATCCGGCGCGCTAATATTGGGCCAGATCAAGCAATCAGCGGGCCACCAGCATCAGTTGCTCAGCCGCCTGAGGACTAGCGCAGCCTGGCGGTACGAAACCGCAGAGTTAAGCCAGTGTCGGTAGCTGGTAGGTCCAGTCGTAGAGGCGCTGCACCTGCGCCGCCAAGTCCACCAGCGTCTGTTCCGCATCCCAGCCAGCCAGAGCGTGGAGGCCAACGGGCAGGCCATCCTCATCCCTGCCGCAGGGAATTGAAATGGCAGGATGCCCCGTCAAGTTGGCGATGGAGAGATGCGACCACCAGCTGGCTAATCCCTGTTGCTCACCATTGATCAGCACGCGCTGATCCTGGGTTGGGTCAGCTTGAGGCGGTTGGGCATTCAAGGTTGGCGTCAAGATCATGGCATAGTCCGTCAGCAAGCCTTCCAGTCTGTCATAGAGCTGTGAACGTGCCATAGCATCCGCTTGTAGGCGCACACCGTCGGATCTAAAGGTCTTTTCGGATAATAATACCTTCAGACCAGAGCCCAGTAATTCTTGCTGTTGCGGGGTCATGGCCCTGACCCGCGCTGCCAGATTGGCCGCCATCAGCTGCATGGCGATGCCAGGGTCGAAGGCCAATGGGTCACTGTTTGCCTGGTCAACCTGATAACCGGCGCGTTGCAGATCGGTCACGGTTTGCTGTACCAGGGTCAAGATTTTTTGATCACAGGGTTGACCACCAAGGGCAGGAATAAACAGAATTTTTTTGCGGTTCGGCGACCCCTGAGGCGAAGGGGCAAGGCTCAGTTTGGTTGTTGCACGCCGAGACCAGGGGTCCAGCGTGTGGGCGCCAGACATGGCGTTGAAGCTCGCTACAAGATCCTCGATATGTCGGCAGTTGATTGAGATTGAGCTGTTGTTACCATAATGAAACGGCCAGGATTCATGAGGAATCGCCCCCATAGTCACTTTCAGGCCCAGTATGCCGCAGGCTGCGGCGGGTATTCTGGCGGATCCGCCACCATCCGTACTCACCGCCAGTGGCCCGACGCCGGTGGCTGCCGCAACACAAGCGCCGCCACTACTGCCTCCCGGAGAGCGCTGTGTGTCCCAGGGATTGCGTGTAATGCCTGTCAGTTCGGAGTCGGTAAGCACCTTGGCGGCAAATTCAGGGGTGGTGGTCTTGCCGATTAAAATGGCGCCAGCGGCGCGCAATCGAGAGACGGCGACCACATCCTTGTCTGGCTGGTAGTGCTGAAAAGACCGTGAGCCATAGCTGGTGCACATATCGCGGGTGTTGAGTAAGTCTTTGACCGAGAATGGCACGCCAAACAGAGCCGGCAGTGCGGCACTGTCGCCGGTGCTCACGCGTTGATCGCACTGGCGGGCTTGAGTCATGGCCCGCTCCCAATTGAAGCTGACGAATGGGTTGCACGCGACCTGAATCCGCTCCGCTTGCTGGCGAGTCGCTGCCATGACTTCCAGTGCAGACATTTGCTGCGTGCGAATCAGTGCGGCGATTTGCACCCCTGACAAGCCGATTATATTGTTATTCAGAATACACCCTCCAAATAAGTGCGAAATTTCAATGACTCAGGCGCCTGCTTTGCTATTCAAGCGCAGCACTGACTCTGACCAGGTTAAGCGCTGTTTTGCATCGTCCAGTGACTGGTATGACCTTCGTGCACCGCCTTCAACCATGGCTGGAGTGCTCGATTCAGCGATAGAATCACTGCTGGCTTCAGCCGTCTGGGCCCTGAATAAGGGCGCCAGACGCGATCAGGTGCTCGATATCTGCGCTGGTGTAACCCAGTTCGAGCAGAATATCACTGGAATGTTGGCCCAACATGGGAACTCCTCCGTCCGGTCCAAAGACCCCGTCATTGATGCGATATCCAGCGGTGGTGACCTGTTGCGGTCCGGCGGCACTGGCCACTTCTTGGGTCAGTTGTCGAGCTGTGGGCTGGCCTGATGCGATGGTTTCCTCCAGGCTTTGGACGCCACCGGCCACGACTTTCTCGGTGCTGAATATCTGATCCCACACTGCAGAAGTTTTGGTCTGAAGTTGAGCTTCCACGGCAGATTCAATCTCCTCAATGCGCGACTTAAAGGCAGCGTTGGTTAGATCGGCATATTCGGGCAGACCGACTGCGGCGCAAATTGCTCGGCAATGATCGGGAAAATAACCCGCCAGCATAACGTAGCCGTCCTTCGACTGATAACGACCGAGCAAGGGTGCTTCGCGATTGTCTGCCGGTGCTGGGGGTAGGCCGGTGGATGCAGCGATGCTGGTATTCCGGTTGAGCAACAGCATGGCGACGTCCTGCATGGCCAAGTCAACGTATTGGCCCTTGCCGGTGCGGGCCTTTAGTAAGAGGGCGGCAAGTACGGCCGAAGCTGCCTGCATACCGGTTGCATAGTCGAGTACCGGCCCACCGGTTCGAATCGGGCCGTCACCGCGGATGTTATTGGCCATGTAACCCGAGGTAGCTTGCACCACATCATCGAAACCCGGCCGGTTGGCATAGGGGCCGTTACGGCCAAAGGCGGAAATCGACAAATAGATGATGCCTGGATTAAATGCTGAGACAGTTGCGTAATCCAAAGAGAACTTCTCCATCGTCCCGCCTTCAAAGTTCTCCACGAGTATGTCGGCCGCCTCTGCGAGCTTGCGGGCACAAGCCTGAGCCTCAGGTTTGTTTAGGTCCAGGCAGATGCTGCGCTTACCGGCATTTTGAGGCACGAAGCCCGAACCTATTCTTTTTGCCAGTTGTGCGGGAGTACCGCCCCAAATCCTGGTCATGTCACCGATGGGTGCTTCCACCTTGGTGATATCAGCGCCGAGCAGGCCCAGCTGATAAGTGCAGTAGGGCCCTGCAAGCACGTGTGTAAGGTCGAGGACGCGTAATCCTGAGAGTGGTTTCATGTGGCTTCAATCCTGTGTGTCGCTAATGGCGACGGAAGCCTAAGCTCGGTTTGCGTGCTACCGTCGTTTAAATTTTTTCGTTGAGCCAGCTGGCTCGGCGTTTAGCGGAATAACATGAGCTTTATCGGTGTGAAGGTCAAGCCATTGGGCTTGGTATGCAGTAACAGCTGTGCTGAGGGTTGAATCTGCGAGAGTATCCAGGCCAACAATCGCTACGTGTGGGCTGACACGAGGGGTCGGGGGCCAACTGGCCATGCCAATATCGGCGGGTTAATCCCGTGCTCTAAGTCTGTTGATCTGTTTATCTATTCCTATTTATCTATTCCAGCTGATCTATTCCTGTTGAACTGTTCCGGGTCAGTAAAGACTCAGGGTCAGTAAAGACTCCGGGTCAG
>DGOD01000386.1 GCA_002389265.1 Gammaproteobacteria bacterium UBA4475 | reverse complement strand
GGTGGGGTGACGGTGGTGACCAACGCAGGGTCGAATGGTAAGTTTGTTTCCGTGCTGGATTTGGCGTTCGGTCAGTCTGGCGTGAGTGGCTATCGTTATCAATTGCTGCCGGTGTTCTCCAATTTGCTGCCGGCTGATCCGGTGATGCAAACCTATATTAATGATGTTAGAGCGCCCTATGCCTCGACCCTCGACGAGGAACTTGGCGTTGCGGATACATTATTGTTTCGTCGGGGTAATTTTAACGGCACCTTCGATCAAGTAATTTGTTCCGCGTTAACCGAGCAACTGGATGCCGAGATCAGTTTGTCGCCAGGCTTTCGTTGGGGCACATCGGTCCTGCCAGGAGAGCCCATCACGATGGAAAGGGTGCTTGATCAGACCTGCATGACCTATCCGGAAACTTATGTCCGCGATATATCCGGTGCCGAGCTTAAAATGATCATGGAAAGCGTCGCAGATAATTTGTTCAACACCGACCCTTATTACCAACAAGGGGGCGACATGGTGCGCACGGGCGGTATGAGTTATACCTGTGAGCCCGGCGCGACCATGGGCAAACGTATTACTGATATGAGGCTCCCTAATGGCGAGCTCATCATGGATACTAAAAACTACAAGGTCGCCGGCTGGGCAACTGTCGGCTCACAATCCACAGGTCCGGCGGTCTGGGATGTGGTTGCCGATCACCTGCGGGATAGAAAGACGATTCACCTGGATAAAATCGATACACCACGACTCAAAGGCGTGAAGGGCAATCCTGGCATCGCAGATTATCCCGGCGAGCTCATCTAGCCTGGTAAAATCATGTAGACTGGTGGGGTTCGATGTTGAGGCCGTCTATTATGCTGGTTAATGTGCTGGTTAATTTGCTGCTTATTCTGCTGAGGCGTGCTAAATCAATCGAATAAACCCAACGCAATTGAGCAAACCAGCGAGCGCGCGCTATGTATCGAACGACTTTGAAATCGATCTTCCTGTTCCTGCTGCTGGCCTGTGTTGTGGCTCGCGCGGCTGCGTCAGACGAGAAACCCTTCGCCGAGCGCCACGTGATTTTGCAAGTCAGTGATGCCGATCCGTCGAAGTATACGGCGGTGCTGGACATCGCCAACAATCTCATCAAGCACTACAACGGCCCAGAATATATCGAAATCGAAATCATCGCCTTTGGTGCAGGCGTGCATATGCTCACCGGTGAATCAAATCCGAACAGGTCGAGAATTAATAGTCTGATTGCCAATGACGTCAGATTCTATGTATGCAAGAACACCCTTGACTCGATTCAGCGCAAGACGGGTGTGCGTCCGCCAATCATGGCAGGCGTGGTGGGTGTGCAGACAGGGGTTGCCTTTATGCTTGACGAAATCCAGGCCGGCTATACACCGATTCGCCCTTAGTGCCCACTGAAACCACAAGCGCTCAGGCAATAATCAAAAAAAAGAGCGAGCAGTGTCTGGTCACTGCCCGCTCTTGTTCCTCTTTGACATGAGTGTCAATGAGTCCGTTGACCGCGGTGATTTACTCGTAGCGATCTTTCAATAAGAAAAACGCCGCAAACAACATCGCGAAGCTGAAGGGTACCGCCAGGTAGAGACCATTGATGCCAAACAGACCTTGAATGGTGATCTTGCCAAAGTCGGCATTCTGCAATAACAACTCATCTAGCATGGGAAATGCCCACGCAAAAATCAGTGCGCCAACCAGTCCGCCAATCAAGGTCGCGATTGCATCAAACTTGCCTTCCGCACTGCCCACCAGGCAGGTTCCGGGACAGTAGCCTGAAATGGCCCAGCCAGTGCCGAAAATCGCACCACCAGCAACAATACCCCAAATGTAAGCAGGCTTAATGCTCATGTGTGCCAGGCCGCCCTGGTCGAGCAGGTAAATGCCCAGCGTGCCGACACCGATGGCGGTCATCATCAATTTAATAATACTCATGTCCCTGAGTAACAAGGTGCCGAGGATCTTGCGGTAGCTAGAAGCGCCACCGAGAAACAGAATCGCGCCAAAGGCGCAGCCTATTAGAAAACCGATAATCAGTGTCATCATGATATTTTCACCTGATTGTTATAGATTAATTTCGCAACCAGGATCGCAACTGCGAAGGTCACCACGCCGAAAATCATTGAACTCACTGCTAGCTGGGAGATGCCGCTGATCATATGGCCACTGGTGCAGCCGCCCGCAAGTCTGGCACCAAATAGCAGTAACAGACCGCCGAAAAAAGAAGCTGCGTAGCGCTTACCTTCTGACGGACCGAACTTAGCGGTCCACATGGCTGGCATCGAGCCTTTATCGCCCTCCGGCTGCTTGTCTCGAAAGATGAGTGCGGTGACACCACCACCAACGATCATGCCGAAGATCAGCATCCAGCCATAGCCGACACCCCAGTCCTGTTCGACGCCGTATTTGGCCAAGTAAGTGTTGCTCTCAGCCACAGCGGGTGCGACCTTATGCAAAACAATGGCGTCGGTGACGACAAACTGTGTAGATACACCAAGTGGTGAAACAAGATAGGTTGCCAGGGTTAACAGCAGCCCTAAGGCCACTCCGGCGATCTTCCAGGAAATAATTGGATTGTCGTTCATAAATGTGTCCTCCTGTAGGCGAAGTCTTAATTTAGCAGTTTATTATATTAAGGTATACTCATATGCCAAGTAGGATAGTTTTAGTAGTTTCCTATTACAATCGGATAAATATTTTGAATATCATGCAGATGACAAGTTACCTATGGGTCTTCCAGAAAACCTCGAGATTCGTTCTGTTGTCTTGTGGGTTGCTGTGCGGGCCAGCTATCGGTGCGTTGATTGACCCTGTGGCGCCGCTGCCGTTGACTCAGGTGTCGGCGAGTGTCTATGTCGCGATTGGCGACACCGGTCCACCTACCGATGAAAATGGCGGACATAACAACAACTTGAGTGTCATCGTAACGGCTGCCGGTGTCGTGGTTGTCAACGGTGGCGCCAGTTATCAGCTGGCAGCGCGGCTGCACCAGTCCATTAGGCAAATTACGCAGGCGCCCGTAGTTTGGCTGATCAACGAAAATGGCCAGGGTCATGCCGTTTTGGGCAACAGTTACTGGCGCGACCAAGGGGTAAAAATCATTGCCCATCGGCTGGCTGCCGCAGCGGTTCGACAACGGGCCGCCAAGATGCTGTCGAGTATGAGCCAACGCGATCGCGACCAGGCCGATGGCACCGATGTGGCGATACCAGATGTAGAGTTTGAGCAGCGAATGCAATTAAACCTGGGTGACCGGTCTATCGAGTTGATCAGTTTTGGCGAGGCCCACTCGCCTGGAGATATTTCCGTCTGGTTGCCAGATGAGAAAACCCTGATCACTGGCGATATCGCTTTTCATCAGCGGTTATTGGCGATCTTTCCTGACACCAATGTTGCGGCCTGGATTGATTCGTTTCAACGTATGTCTGAACTTCAGCCCCTGGTGCTGGTTCCGGGCCATGGTGGACCCACCGATATTGAAACTGTGAGAACCTATACCCAAGGCTACCTGCAGTATTTAACCGCCCGGGTGCAGGAGATTCTTGATGCTGGTGGTGGTCTCGCGCAAGCCTATGAGATCGATCAGTCGGATTATGCCCACCTGAATACCTTTGAAGAATTGGCGGTAAAGAATGCAGGGCGATTGTTTCAAACCCTCGAAATGGAGTCTTTTTGATGCGCCGCAAATTAATACACTTAGCACTCGTCATGCTCGCCCTGTTTCAGATGAGCACCATCGCCGCCACACCAGTGCAGATCGAACATCAAGGGTTGCTGTTGAATGCCAATTGGCAAGAATCTGCCGAGCCCGGTCGCGGACCACTGTTTCTGATTGTCCATGGCACTTGGGCTCATGGAGGCATGGAAATTATTGCCGGACTGCAAGATAGCCTGGCTGTGAATGGCTACGAAAGCCTGGCTATAAATTTGAGTCTGGGTATCAGCGATCGCCAGGGCTTCATGAGCTGCGATAAGGTGATCAAGGCCAATCATGCTGATGCTGCGGCAGAAATTAATCGTTGGGTCGAATTTGCTAAAACCTTGTCAGACCATATTGTTCTGGTTGGGCACTCACGTGGCGGTAATCAGGTGATGCTTTATCAACAACAGTTTCAGGCGCCAGAAGTTGAACGGTTGGTGCTGATAGCGCCGATGACCTGGAATCCGGCTGAGAGCGCCGCCGATTATGAAGCCCAGGTGGGTCGGCCGCTGGCAGAAGTCATGGCGCAGGCCCATGGGGACCCCAACGCGATTATCACGGCTGGCGTGGTCTATTGCCCCGCGGCTGAGGTGCTGGCCAGTAGTTTTATCTCTTACTATGACACTGAGCCCAACCGTAATACGCCAGAACTATTGGCCACTGTGGCGCGACCGGTGCTGGTATTTGAAGGTACAGAAGATCCTCTAGCAAGCGGTTTTAAGTCACAGGTTGCACTGTTTGAAAAAAACCAACAGGTTACCGTGCAATGGATTGATGGCGCCGATCACTTTTTCCGTGATCTGTACACCGACGAGCTTGTGGACGGCATACTCGAGTGGCTTCAACGTTGAAATGGTGGTTTGGGTTCATCTTCTGCCTGTTGTCTGGGTTGGCCGCAGCGCAGCCGATTGAGGCGGCGGTAGACCTGGCGCGTCAGGGCCGTCAAGTGACTCAGGAGCAGCAGATTTTCCTGCTGTACGTATCGCGGCCAGACTGTCCTTATTGCGCTCAACTTGAAAAAGCTGTGCTGTTGCCCATGCTCAAAGATCCGCTTCTGACCGAGAAAATCTACCTGGCGGAGCTTTCCTGGACATCGGCACTTATCACAGATTTCAATGGCCAGCAGCGTTCAGGCACAGATATCGTTAATGAATATGGGGTTTTCGGCACGCCGACGCTGCTGTTCCTGGATGGCGCGGGCCATGAAATTGCAGAACGCCTGGTGGGTTACCAGTCGGTGGATTTCTATTGGTCCTATTTCGAAAGGACGATTGCATCAGCTTGGGCGACGCTGTCGAACCCGGTACACTGAGTCATAAAAGCTAAGCGCTTTGCTGAAAAAATGCTGAAAAATAACTGTAAATGTTTTAAAACCTCGCGATACTGAGCCACGCCAGCCCAATACTCGTATTCCATGTCTGGAATTAATCACCGAAAGAGCCGCCGATATGTTTGAATTTGACCTACTGTTCCCGCTTGGAATTACTCACTATCTCATTGGTGGATTGTTCATCGGCTTTGCCGTTAGCTTCCTGTTTGCCACCACTGGCCTGGTGGGAGGGATGAGCACGTTTTTTACCAGCACCTGGTCGTTCGTTTCCCGCTGGGAATTTTTTAACCGAGAAGCCTTCGTTGCATCGAGAAATTGGCGGATTGCCTACGCCGTCGGACTCGCCGTGGGGGCGCTGATTTGGATGCTGACCGTGGGTGATGCCTTTGTTACGACGATCAGTTGGTGGCAGTTAACCTTAGGTGGTTTCGTTGCCGGCTTCGGCGCGCGACTCTCCAATGGTTGTACCTCGGGACACGGAATCTGTGGCATCGCTTCATTCCAGCTACCGTCTTTACTGGCGGTTTTGATCTTTTTGGGCACCGCGATGATCACCGCCCAGCTAATGCAAAAGCTCGGAGGCCTATCATGAGAGTCGCATTCTTTGGTAGTGTCCTGATCGCCGGTGCGCTGTTTGGTTTTGGTTTGTCTTACTCCGCCATGATCAAACCGGAAGTGGTGTTGTCATTTTTGCGGTATGAAGATTTTGGTCTGCTGTGGGTGCTGGGCTCGGCTTCTTTGACGACTATGCTGACTTATCAGTTCTTACCTCGGTTGATGCGCAAACCTTTGTTCGATAAAAGTTTCCGCGAGCATGCCGCCTCGTTGGATCGAAACACGCTGGTTGGCGCTGCTATTTTTGGCATTGGTTGGGGTATCTCGGGCGTCTGTCCCGGCCCGGCGTTAGCAGGATTGGGTGCGGGTAACTGGCCGATGTTATTCTCTTTGGTGGGTATCTTTGCCGGCGCTTACGTTCAAGGTCGCATGATGAAATCCTAAGGCGTCTCGCGTGTGGGTTAACCTTGAAGTCAATCCCCTACGGGGTTAACACGAGATTAAAATCCTCTTTGTAGCGAACCGCACAATCCGGGCAGACAAAGTCGTCAGGCAGATCTGCGAATAAAAAGCCTGGCGGGTAACCTTCGTGGTCATCGCCAAGACGTTCATCATAGGTGTAACCACACCCGGGACATTGATATCGGTTCTGAGTATCAGGCATCGGCTTGACCGTATCTGGCCTGGATTGCGTCCAGACTATCGGGATTGATGTTGATCTTGCTCAGGTCGCCGTTGATATGGGGAAGCGCCAGCAGACGTGAATCCATCATTTTGAACCACAGCGCGGGCAAGTAGGCGACAACATACATGCCGTAGTAGCCACTGGGTAAACTGGGCAAGTCTGGAAAATCCCGCAGACTCTGGTATCGCCTAGTAGGATTGGCATGATGGTCAGAGTGTCGCTGCAAATGAAACAACAATAGATTCGAGTATTTGTGATTGGCGTTCCAGCTGTGATGGGGTTGGCACCGCTCATACTTACCGTCGGCCTGCTGGGCTCGAAGCAAACCGTAATGCTCGATATAGTTGGCGCTCGTCAGCACCCACCATGAAAAGAAATTGTGAATGATTAAAAAGGGCAACATGATCCAGCCGAAGGTAGCGATCAACCCAACTTGCAGAATCACGGTAATCATATAGCTCTGCAACACCTCATTGTGAATACTCCACACAGGTACGCCTTTTCTGCAGAGTCGCTCATGTTCCAGCATCCAGGCGCGGTGGAAGGCGCCAGGTATTTCGCGGCGAGCGAATTGGTAGATGCTTTCGCCCATGCGGGCACTGGCGGGATCATCAGGCGTGGCCACATCGCGATGATGACCGCGATTGTGTTCGATCCAGAAGTGACCGTAAGCCGGTACTGCCAACACTATTTTTGCCAGCCAGGTTTCAACCTTGGTCCGCTTATGCCCTAGTTCGTGGCCAGTATTGATGGCGAAACCGTCGGCAAAACCGAGAGCCACGGTCAACGCGATAAAGCCCCACCAGGTTAAGCTGTGAGTGCCGACCCAGATCGCGACCGCCAAAAAAGTGATGTAGTGTACCGGTACAGTCAGGTATGTTAGCCACCGGTAATAGGTGTCTTGTTCTAGTTGTGGCACCAAAATTTCGGGTGGGTTGTTTTCATCCTCACCAAACAACCAGTCAAATGCTGGCCCCATGATAAACATCATGCCCAGCGGCACTAACAACCATAGTTCGCTGCCTGTCAGCCAATGACCAACAATGCCAAACAGGGGGGTTAATGGATTCACCAGCGATAAAAGCCACCACCAGCGTTTCTGGTCTGTGTAGTTGACAGTGCTCTGATCCGCGGTATCGATGCTATAGGTTGTCATGGCAAAATCCTCGAACTCACTCTTCTGCTATTCGGTGCAGCAGTAATCTGCAGACTTCTGCGCCATGGGTGTTTTGTAAAAAGTGGCTGGCGTCATTGATGGGATCAAAACTGGCGTTCATCTGCGTAGCCCAGTTGCGGCCCCAGGCTTGGGTAAAGATGTCATCCTCACATCCCCAAATAAAGTGAACAGGCTTATGCCAGTTCAGCAATATTTGATAATGAAGATACTGCGCGGTGGCGTTACCTTGGTCGGGGTTGTCTAACGGAATAGACAAGGGGAAACGCCGTAAACCATTGTAGGCCGCATCGTCGAGATTCTTGAAGGGTGCGCCAAAACCTTTATAGATAGTGGCGGCATGGCCGGTAAGCGCAGGCTCGGTGCCCTGAACAATGGCCCCGATCATCTCGGCGGGTGTCGCTAACCCGGCAGAGAGCACCATTAGGGCGGCGACATTTGGGGTCTGGCGAGCAAAGATACCACCGTCATGCCAGTTTTTGTTCCAGTTCTTGATGGCATCCGAGTATTCATAGGCCGGATGATCGAGCCAGGTATTCATGATGGTCAGTCGATCAAAGCGTGTGGGCATCATCGCCGCTTGGGCCAAGCCGATTGGTCCGGCCCAGTCCTGGCAGACGAGAGTGATATGTTGCAGGTCGAGGGCAATGATCAGGCTCGTCAGCACCTCTGTGTGCCGCGCGATGGTGTACCAGTGAATGTCAGTGGGTTTGTCCGACTTACCAAACCCTAAGTGGTCCGGTGCGATACAACGATAGCCCGCATTAACCAGCAGCGGAATCATGTCCCGATATAAATAGCTCCAGGTGGGCATGCCGTGCGCGAGTAACATGACAGGTCCGTCTTTCGGGCCTTCATCAAGATAGTGCAGGCGCAAGTCTTGCCACGAGTGATAGTTTGCGCTGAAGGGAAAGTCATCCAGGCCCGCAAAATTTTGTTCAGGTGTGCGTATAAAGTCGGTCATGACGAGGGTTTCGAGTGTCATTTATTGACTTCGATCTTCCCAGCTCGATGGTCAGGAAGCAAGTCTGGTGAAACGCTGGCTGGCCTGAGTGTATAAGCGGTGAGCGTATAGCGGGGTAAGTAGATAGATGGGTGATTGGCTAGGGTAGGCGTTGCCAGAGAATTCTTGATGGAGTAGGTTGAACTCCGAAACGATCAATCAAAGGTATTAAAGCCATGCCCCTGAACACCCGTATGCTCGGTGAACAAACGCCTCCTGTTCGGCATGAGGTGGATGCCCGTTGGTTGATGGCCTATGCCGCCGGGATTGATGACTTGAACCCACGTTATATGGATACGACGGCAGGGGTTGTGATCGGCCATCCTTTGTTCCCGGTGTGCCTTGAATGGCCGGCTATTTTGGACAGCCGTGCACTGCCCGGCTCAGAAAACCAGACAGCCGCCGAACGAGCCCGAGGGGTGCATGCGGCTCACGATCTGCATATCTACCAGCCCATTCTGGCGGACGAAACCTATGAGACCACGGCGACGGTGATCGGTTTGAAACCCATTAAACCCGGTGCGGCGCAGACGCTTCGGCTTGATACTCGCAATAGCGCCGGCCAATTGGTATGTCAGACGTGGCAGTTGAGCATCAATCGCGACGTTCCGGTGGAAGGTCAGCTGGTGCCGGATGCGCAGGTGCCAGCGCTGCCGCAGGCCAGTGATGGCGAGCCCATAAGCCACCGGTATGCCATCGCCATTAAGGCGGGAGCGGCTAATATTTACACGGAATGCGCCCATATCTGGAACCCCATTCACAGCGACAAGGCTTTTGCCCTGGCTGCCGGGTTGCCCGATATTATTCTCCATGGCACTGCCACACTGGCGCTGGCTGTGTCGCGAATGGTGGATGAGTTACTCGGCGGAGATCCGACTCGAGTTACCAGAATTGGCGGCAGATTCACGGGCATGGTGTTGATGCCAGCGGTGTTGAGCCTGGAGATGCGCTGGCAATCGACTTCCCACCTGGGTTTCGTGATGATCAATGAGGCCGGAGAGGAGGTGTTCAGTCAGGGTTTTATTGGTTATCGATAAAAACGCATGAAGATTTTTCTGTCGAGCGCGATATTCAGGCATAATTGTCAGCCTCATCGTCACTTTTCGTCGTTATCATCCTATGCTCGATCGCCTAGCTTCAATCATTCAGCCGAGTATTGATTTCTCGACCCTGCCACCGATTCTGCGGGTTCTACTCCTCACTGATGGTACTGTCACTCATAGTCTGGCCGCCTACTTCGCGGAAGACATTCAAGTCAGATGCCTGTCCCAAGTTCAGGTCGGCGATGAGGTAATCGAACGTGAGGTGATGCTGGTGGGCGAGCTCAGCGGCACTGAGTATGCCCACGCGCACTCCACCATTCATGCCCATTTGCTAGACCCTGAAATGCGCCGTCGCCTAGACTCTGGACAGGCGGGTATTGGCGAGTTGTTGAATGCCAACAACCGAGAAACCTTTCGTGAGATCACCCAAATACGCTATTGCCATGACCTGCCCGATCGGCCGAATCCCTTTAAAGCTTTGGCTTCAGCTGAGGAGTTCACCCAGGTGATCGCGCGAGATTACCGGATTCATACACAACAGCGGCCGTTGATTCTCATCACCGAAGAGTTCCCGGTGGCAAGCTATCTCGGTCTCGGCCGGTAAGCGCGCTTGCCGTGGCGCAAAGCCTGTGCCGCAACCACGCCGTAATCCTGATGGAAAGGTAACAAGAGAGAAGCGGTTTAAAAATAATGATATTCATTATATCATCCGAAAACTCACGCCAGGAGAGACCGATGTCTCAGACTAAGCACAAGCCCTTACCGACTCCGCTCAAATTCAAAGGCGCGCCGGGCTCTCCCTATACGCGCAAGATGCTGGCCTACCTGCGTTTTCGGCAGATCCCCTACGAGCTGATGATTGGTGATCCGGAAAGCCAGTTCGGCTTACCGAAGCCGAAGGTGAGCTTGCTGCCGACTTTTTACCTGCCCGATAACAAGGGTCAGATGCAAGCAGTGGTAGATTCTACGCCACTGATCCGCCGATTTGAGCGATCTTTCAAAGGGCGAGAGACCATTCCCGACCATCCGGTCCTGGGCTTTTTGAACTATCTGATCGAAGATTATGCCGACGAGTGGCTGACCAAGGCCATGTTTCATTATCGCTGGTATTACGCACCTGATATCAAGCAAGCCGGGGCTATCCTGCCACGCTGGCGTGGCTTGCAGTTACCAGATGCCGAGCTGGAGAAGCGCGCCCAATTTATTGCGGAGCGCCAGATTTCACGATTGTATGTCGTGGGTTCCAATGACCTCACAGCGCCAGTCATTGAAGCCAGCTACCACCGTTTTTTGTCGATTTTCGACCAAATACTGCAACAGCAGCCCTTTGTTTTCGGTGGTCGCCCCGCGTCTGCGGACTTTGGGCTCTATGCTCAGTTGACCCAATTGGCACGATTTGACCCAACGCCGATGGCGATTTGCCTGGCTGAGGCGCCTCGAGTATTCGCCTGGACCGACGTGGTGGATGACTTGTCCGGCCAGGCCGCCGGCGCCGATGATTGGATGTCGACCCAAGATACCGAGGTGTTAAGCGAGCTTCTGGCTGAGATTGGCCGAGTTTATGTGCCTGCGTTGCTGGCCAATGCCAAAGCGCTGGCGTCTGGCGAGAAGCAAATGAAAACGACGATTGATGGTCAGCCCTGGGAGCAGCCGACATTCCCTTATCAGGGCCGCTGCTTGCAATGGGTTCGTGATGCCTATCACGAGCTTGGGCCAGTGGACCAACAGGCAGTGGACACAATTCTGAAGGGTACAGGCTGCGAAGCATTGCTCGCGGTTAAGTAATAAAACTGACTGGGTAATGGCTACTGACCCGTGATCGGTCAGCGTTGAGCATCTGGAGTATTAAGCAATGCGTAGAGCAATAATCATCGTTGTGGTGCTGGCGCTCCTGGCCTCGTTGAGCTTGTATCGCTCGTCGAGCCTTCAAGATTGGCTGTTGGGTCGCGTCAGCGAGGCAGTTATGTCTCAACACTGGAACGCAGAACCGGCGTTGCAGGCCTTTGTTTGCGGCAGTGCGTCGCCCCTAGGCATTGACTCGGGTCGTGCTCAAGCTTGCATCGCCATCGTCACGCCAGAGCATCTGTTTATCTTTGACGCTGGCGCGGGCTCCGTCCAGCGTCTGATGCAGAGTCGCTTGCCTCTCGACCGCATCAACGGCGTATTCTTAACCCATTATCATTCCGATCATATTGCGGCACTCGGCGACCTGAATCTCAACAGTTGGGTGAACGGTCGTCCAGCGCCACTGCAAGTGTATGGACCGGTGGGGATCAACACCGTGGTCGCTGGATTCAACATGGCGTATCAATTGGATCGGGGCTACCGCACCGCTCACCATGGGGAAGATTTTCTGCCCTCTACCGCAGGCCTGTTGCAGGCCCACGAAATCGATACGGGTATTGTTTGGTCAGACGCCAAGCTCGTGATTCGCGCCATTAAGGTCGATCACTCGCCGATATCGCCGGCCATGGCTTATCGCATTGACTATGCCGGGCGCTCGATCGTGATCAGCGGTGACACCATCGTCACCGAGGATCTATTTATCGCTGCCAAAGATGTCGATCTGTTGTTTCATGATGCCCTGTCCCGAGAGGTGCTAAGCGTCATGATCGATGCTGCGACCCATGTGGGTCGAGAGCGGGTTGCTCAAATCATGTCAGACGTCATTGATTATCACGCTGATGCTAGCCAGTTAGAGGAGCGCTCAGACGCCGCCAATATCCAGCAATTGGTGTTTTATCATATGGTGCCAACACCGGCGAACCCGTTGTTGTCGATAGTGTTTAAGCGTGATTTGAACGGTAAAACAATTTTGGCTGAAGATAATATGGTGTTTACGCTGCCCGTTGGGTCTCGTGAAATCATCCAGCAATAATTGGCACGGCTGAGCCGAACAGCCGGACAATGGAAGTGACTATGATGAAAAAATACGCCGCCGCGATTAGCTTGAGCACATTGATGGCATTCTGTCTAAGTGCGCAGGCAGCCGCCAATTCGCGACCGAATATTGTTTTGATTCTGGCAGATGACCTGGGTTTTTCTGACCTGCGAAGCTATGGCAGCGAGGTGCACACCCCCAACATCGATATGTTGGCAAACAATGGCGTGCGTTTCTCGAATTACCATACGGCCGCCAGCTGCGCGCCGACTCGAGCCATGTTGATGTCAGGTGTCGATAGTCACCTGGCGGGGGTGGCCAATATGCCTGAATCATTGCCCAGTGAGCAAGCGGGCCAACCAGGTTACCAAGGGGTGCTCGGGCAGAATGTGGTGACCATCGCTAATCTGTTGCAAGATGCGGGCTACCACACCTACATGACAGGTAAATGGCACCTGGGCAAAACCAAGAGCCTACTTCCCAGTGCGCGGGGTTTTGATCGAGCCTTGTCGATGGCCGATTCCGGCGCCGATAATTGGGAGCAAAAACCCTATATCCCTGTTTATTCGCAAGCCCACTGGTATGAAGATGGCGAGCCCACGACCTTGCCCGATGATTTCTATTCCTCCGAATATTTGATCGACAAGACCATCGAGTACATCGACAGTCATGCAACAGATGAACCGTTCTTTTCTTATGTGGCCTTTCAGGCTGTGCATATTCCTGTGCAGGCGCCTCGGGAATTTACCGATAAGTATATGGATACCTATAACCAGGGTTGGAGCACATTGCGCCAACAGCGTTACGCTGGTGCTGTCGCTCAAGGTGTGATGCCGGCTAACCTGAATATTAACGATATACCTACGACCATTGACTGGGCCAGTCTGACTGATGCCGAGCGCCGTTATGAGGCAAAAGCTATGGCGGTTTACGCCGGCATGATTGACGCCATGGATTATCATCTAGGTCGGCTGATGGATCATTTACGTGAAACGGGTCAGTTCGATAATACGGTGTTTATTTTTGCCTCTGACAATGGGGCCGAGCCATCTGACATTCTTGAACAGGTGCGTGGTCGCCCGGTTGAGAAGGTGTTTCGTTGGTGGATGGATTCTAATGGCTATAACGACGATTACGAAACCCTGGGTGAAAAGGGTAGCTACAATATGATCGGTCCATCTTTCGCCAGCGCCGCCGCTTCCCCACTGGCTTATTATAAGTTTTTTACTAGCGAAGGCGGCATGCGTGTTCCCATGATCATTTCCGGCCTACCCACCAAGCTCAATGGCGGTGTGATCGATGCATTCACCTACGTTACGGACCTGGTGCCAACGATTCTTGATATCACCCAGACGTCGAGGCCCGGGCCTATTTATGCCGGCCGAGCCATTGAATCTTTGTCGGGTAAAAGCCTGTTGAAGTTGGTTGAGGGCGAGGAGGCGTTTGTTTATGGTCCTGAAGAGGTCGTTGGTTTTGAGTTGGGAGGAAATATTGCGCTGTTTCAAGGTGACTTCAAAATTGTTAAAAATCGTGGCCCCATTGGTGATGACACCTGGCACTTGTATAACATCAAGCAGGATCCCGCTGAACGCTATGATCTTGCAACGGAGCAGCCCGCCCGCTTGGAAAAAATGATTAAAGCGTACGCTAGCTATGCAGAAGAGCATCGAGTACTCAGCGTCGCCGACGGTTATGATCAACGGCAGCAAGTTGGGGCCAATGTCATGCAAAAGAGATTTTTTGAACTGTTGTCCTTTATAGGGGTTGTCATCGTTCTGCTGTTCGTGGGTATCAGGTTGCTTCGGCGTCGAAGCAAGGCGGGTGGTTAGTGGTGGCTCAGAAGTTGGATCCAAAAAACGAGCAACAGCCTGTAGATGCAGGGTCTGAAGGTGCTAGTCAGACTCGAGGCGAGGCGACAAGAATGTTGCTGATACATGCCGCAGAAAAATTGTTTGCTGAAAAGGGTCTGGAGAATGTCGCTATCCGTGCGATTATCCTTGCCGCCGATCAGAAAAATGAGTCGGTGCTGCAATACCATTTCGGCAGTAAAGCTGGCCTTATCCAAGCTATTCACCGATACCGCAGCGCGCAGATTGACGAGGCGCGTGAAAAAATTCAGATAGAGCTGCAGAAAACCAATGCCGTGCTTACCCTTCGGGAAGTCGCCATCATTATGATTGGGCCGGCTTTTAGGTTGGCGGCGGCCGATCAAGGCTTTATCAATTATTTGAAGGTATTTGGTCCGCTGATGGCGTTAGCGGACGAGAACATAGAGCAGCGACTGGGGCGCCAGCGCAAGGCGGGGTTTGCGAACCTGAAGCACTTGCTGCGAGTCCATCGACGGCAATTAGACGACGAGATGCTTGAACTGCAACTGGATCACGCTGCTCGATTCGCGAGTCTCGCACTATCTCACCAGGCGCGAGTGGGTAAGGGGTTTGTGGGCAAGCAAGCCAAATTTTTCTTTGAAAATTTACTCGATAATCTGATGGCTATCCTTTCTGTCAAGGTATCTACAGAAACAAGGCGGGCAAGATGATGACGCGAACTATACACGGAGCTTCAGGGTTTTTCTGGCTGCGCTATGCGGCTGACCTTAAGTTGAACCTCGTCGGCGTCCTCCTCACGGTGATCCTGCTGCAGACATTCAGTCTGGTGGCGAATGCAGCAGTCTACCAGCCTGCCTCAGGCCCACAGGTGCTGATACCCGGTGGTGATTTTATGATGGGTTCTGATACGGGTATGGCCGATGAGCAGCCCATTCGAAAGGTCGCGGTCAGACCCTTTTGGTTGGCCACGTCTCCGGTATCCGTGGCCCAGTTTGCGGCATTTGTGCGCACCACAGATTATGTCACGACAGCAGAAGGCTTCGGTAACTCGGGGGTTTTCGATATGGACCAGGGTCGTTGGCAGATGGTCACCGGTGCCAGTTGGCGCTATCCACAGGGGCCGAATCGTAGTCCTGCACCAGTGGATCATCCGGTAACACAAGTGAGTTGGTTTGATGCCTTGGCTTATTGCAAAGCGGATGGTGGGCGACTTCCGACGGAAGCCGAATTTGAATACGCCGCCAAAGGCGCGGGTCAATATGGTAATCCCGTATATGGCTTTGGCGAGACGGTTAAGCGCGATGGCGAGTTCCTGGTCAACATTTTTAACGGCGAGTTTCCCTTCAACAATACCGCAGCAGATGGCTATCTCTATACGGCGCCTATCGGCAAAACCGGCATTACCCCCTTGGGGTTGACGGATATGGCGGGCAATGTCTGGGAATGGTCGGCGGACTGGTATGGTCCCTATATTGCGCAAACAGGTTCGCCGAGCGCGCCAGTTGGTTCTGCCGCACCGGAGAAATCCCAGCGTGGCGGCTCGTTTCTGTGTGATGAGGACGTGTGCCATGGTTACCGAACCACGGGGCGTACCCATTCGACGCCAGATACGAGTTTGATGCATGTGGGCTTTCGCTGTGCCTATGATCAACAAGAGATGGTGAGCCGATGAACCTGAGGCGAATAGTAACCAGGCGAAAGATGCTCTGGGTCGTGCCTTTGACGCTCTATGCGGCGCTGACGGACAGTATAATTTATGCTCGAGGCCCGTATTCGAGCGCATCTCGTTAGCTTACGTTGAGTCAGTCAGTAGCGACGTCCTGTGTCATGTAGAGTGGACAATGTAGCGAGTGCAAGAAGATGGGCGAGAGACCGAGGCTAAGAATGAAGAATGCGAGCAGACTATTTGTTTTACTAGGAGTGCTAATGATGATTGAGCAAGCAAGTGGTTTGGAAGTGCCCACTCCCGAACTCGCAGAGATCAATAATTTTCGCCAGTATACGCCGGTGTTTGCCAGTGCCGGTCAGCCGAGTCGAGAGCAATTACGCTCACTGTGGGCAGAGGATTTTGAGCGCATTGTCTACCTGGCCTTCTCAACGAACCCCGGCGCCATTACCGATGAAGACAAGCTGGTGAAGGATCTGGGGATGGACTACCTGCATATTCCGGTAGACTTCAACGACCCGCAAGCGGACGAGTTCCAGGTGTTTGCTGATTATTTACAGCGGGCACCAAACAAAAAAACCTTGTTGCATTGTCAGGTCAATTTCAGAGCCACGGCTTTCAGCTTTCTTTATCGAGTGATCTACCAGGGTGTATCCGTTCAACAGGCCAAAGCTGATATGAATACCGTCTGGCAGCCCGATACAGTGTGGCGTGATTTCATTTTTGCAGTGCTGGCGGCGCATAACATCGATCCAGCCTGTGAGGGCTGTGATTGGACGCCCGCCAGCCTGAAAAAAGGCTGAGACTAGCGTTTAGAATCTATTTCCCGGTTTGCATTCGTTGCGTATAGTCCCAGGCGGTGATGCGCTTGATGTCGATGCGAAGGGCGTATTCTTCTTTAACGCGGCTAAGCAGCCATTTCGCCAGAGTTGAGTCTTGGTCGATTTCGTAGCGTTGTAGCATGGCAGCCAATATGTCAGCAGCACGTTCACGCACAAGCGTCACTTCGCCCTGGCCCCTGACACCTTGGTAAGGGGGCTGGTTGACGCCGATTTCAAACCCGACCTTATTGTTTTTCTGTAGCAGTTTGACGATATGCGAATTTTCATGGCTGGCGCACCATAAACTATTTTCCTGAAAGCAAAACCATAAGGAACAGGCCAGGGGAAACCCAGCGTTGCCATGGCACGCCAGCCGCATCGGCACAGTGGTTTTTTCGAGGAACGCGGTAATTTGTGCTTGAGTCCATTGGCTGGACTTCGCGATAGGTAATTGTGTCATGGAGAGTCGCTCAGTGTTGAGGGCTGCTTGCAGCAAGGCCGGGAATCTCACAAAACTGATCGGCGTCAACCTTGACGCTGCTGGCACTATTACGATGGGCGCCAGCACACCAGGATGGCATGACCATCGAGTAGATGCCGCTGCCGCCTGCCATCAAGATCAATATATTCTCAGCGCTGTGAAAGCTATGGCGCATTGTGTCGGGGCCTTTACTGCGCGCGAAGCCTGGCACCAAGCGTGCCATTTCCGCCGTCGAGTTAACGCACAATGCATACAGCTGGGCGGCGACTGCCTCGCGATCTAGTCCGGCATTGGCCAGTATCGAGGCGTGTTCGGGATTTAAGATGACCGTCGCCGAGCCATTGCCGAGAATGGCGTTATTGGTGGCCATATTGGTCAAACCAAGGGCAAGTATCTGCAATAAGTGCAGGTGGTTGTCAGGGTCATCAGCGTCGCCACTGAATATCACCGAATGCGGCGCTTCCGCCCCGATGACGGTGACCACGCTATCCTCAGGGTCGAAGCCAAGGCCAACATGTAATGGCGTGAAGGGGCTATTTTCTTCGTCCTCTGCAAGGCAGTAGGTGAACTTGCCAGGGTGGCCCAGTAACGCCATGTCTGATTCGCCGGGCTTGGCACCACCGATGTTGATCATGCACAGGCGCAAGGCGCGGCCGATGCTGGCATTGGCCCGAAAGCCTGGGCCGAGGGCGCCAAAACCTGAATGGATCGGTCCGCAGTTGTGCCTGGCAGGACCATTGACGATGATTAACGGCGCTGTGCAGTGGGTGGTGGCCTGCATCTCGGTCAAGTCAAATACTGGGTCGATCACGGCTTTGACGGCCGCAACAACCACGGGCATATAGTCAGGCAGGCAACCCGCCATGACGGCGGCCACGGCCACCATTTCGATGGTTGCCACGCCGTCGGCAGGGCCCATGGTGCCGAGCACCATATCGGCATCCATGCCCGAGGCCAAAGTCATTCGGTTTACGCGTGTTCGAGTGGGTATAACCACCGGCAAACCATCAGTGCAACCACGGCGGTGTAGGGCTTCTAGCGCGGCAGCTTCGTCGGTCGCCTCAAGTATATTGGTCATTGCGGGTTTTCCTTGGCCTTGCCAGCGGGTTGTTCTGCAGGGTCTAGCTTGCCTCGCAG